>CAYXQH010000076.1:0-14436 GCA_964467425.1 uncultured Saprospiraceae bacterium | reverse complement strand
AGATTAAACAGATCAAAGTCCTGGAAATACGGATACAATAAAGAGAATGATATTTTTATCTTTAGATAGATTAAAAAATTAAATAGAATATATATTGTTATGATACGAACACTTACATTAACTATCTTTTCGGTGCTTATTCTGTCGAATGTATTTGCACAAACCTCTTTTGAAACAGCTTTAAAACATCTTGAAACTTCTGGAAAATATACAGCTAAGGATTTAGCTGATATTGTTATATCAGGCGAATCTCAAACGAAAAATTCTGGAGTTACTCATTTATATTTAAAACAACGTTTTGAAGGAATTGAAATTGAAGGGTCTCAGACTAATTTTAATTTTAAAAATGAAACCATCTTAAGCTATGGAGAGCGACTCTTTTCAAACGTAGAGGAAAAAGCAAATAGCATTACCCCAGCTTTGACAGCTTCGGAGGCGCTTCAAAAAGTGCTGGACTTACATGAGATAGATGGTCCAATTCCTACTGTCTTGGAACAACACACCTCGAGTGATCAAAAAACTACTTTTTTAAAAGGCTCCATTGCGCATAATGCCATTGATGTCAATTTGATTTTTATAGCGCAAGGGGAAACCCTCCGTCTTTGCTGGAAAGTGAATTTCTATGAAAAGACTTGTCAGCATGCCTGGTTAACTTTTGTTGATGCAAACACGGGACTTATTTTGGATGAATTCGATCAGGTAATCCATTGTACTTTTCATTCACATAAAAAAGAAAAGACGAAAACTCAGGCTAAAAAAATGGCAGAGATTACTTTAAAGCAAAATGCTATGGTCGTTGCTAATTCCTACAACGTTTATGCTTATCCTGTTGAAAGTCCTAATCATGGTGGAAGAACCTTACAAATCGAACCTTGGTTAGATGCAGGTGGAGCAAGTTCAATAGGCTGGCATGATGATGGAACAACGACTTATACCCATACTAAAGGAAATAATGTAGATGCCTACCATGACCATGATGCTAATAACAGTCCTACCGGCGGTAATGCTGCCAGAGCAGATGGAGGAGCTAATTTAGAGTTTGATTTTCCAATTGACTTGACTCAAGATCCTGACTTAGATCCTGATCCTTATATCACCAATTTATTTTATTGGAGCAATTTGATGCATGATGTTTGGTATCAGTATGGATTTGATGAAGCTTCTGGTAATTTTCAGGAAGATAATCTAGGAGAAGGAGGTACAGGAGGTGACTATTTGGATGCGGAAGCACAAGATGGATCAGGTATGAATAATGCAACCATGTTTACTCCGGTAGATGGAAGCAACCCAAGGATGCAAATGTTTTTATGGAGACCAGATGATCCTGCAGATCCGGACTTGGATAGCGATCTGGATAATGCAATTATTGCACATGAATTCGGACATGGAATATCTATTCGTTTGACAGGTGGCCCTGATGATGTTGGCTGTGTAAACAATGCAGAACAAATGGGAGAAGGTTGGAGTGATTGGTTTGGAATTTGGATGACCATAGAGCCAGGAGATAATCATGCAGATAGTAGAGGAGTCGGAACCTATGTAGAAGATGAGGATCCAGATGGAGATGGTATTCGTCTAGCACCTTATACTACTGATTTTGAGGTGAATGATTATACTTATGGCGATGTTTCGGATTCCGGAGTTAGTCAACCACACGGAATAGGCTTTATTTGGTGTACTATGATTTGGGATTTGAATTGGGCGCTTGTGAACAATGCTGGAGGTTTGGATTTGGATTTATATAATGGAACAGGTGGTAATAATTATACTGCTCAAATTATTATAGATGCTATGAAGCTTCAAACCTGTGATCCTGGATTTGTAGACGCAAGAGACGCGATCCTGGATGCTAATGTGAATAATGGTGGAGAGTTTTTTACGAATGTCATCTGGAATGTTTTTGCGAGAAGAGGCTTAGGCTTTTCGGCTTCACAAGGAGATCCAAATAATCGCTTTGATCAAGTTGAAGCATTTGATTTACCTGATGGTGTTCCAATGATGACCTATGAAGAGCTTTTTGGTGCAATTCCTTTACCTGTTGAAATGACCTTTTTTAATGCTGTTGAAGATAATGACAAACAACTAATCGAATTAGTATGGGCAACTGCCTCTGAAACAAATAGTAGAGGTTTTGACTTACAAAGAATGCAGGATGGCGATCTTGATTTTGAATCAATTGCCTGGGTCGATAGCGAAGCTTCAAATGATTTTGCAGGTTCTACTTATTTTGTAAATGATCAGGATGTGAAAGCTGGAACCACTTATTTTTATCGCTTGAAACAAGTGGACTTAGATGGTAAAGAAACATATTCTGAAATAGTAAGCGCAAAGCTTAGATCTACCGAAAATGATATTCAGGTTTTTCCAAATCCAACTTATGGCATATCAAGTGTGAAATTTCCAGCGACTACAACTGGGGTAGTGGATATAAAAATCATGGATGCCTTAGGACAATTTGTTGGAGCCAAAATATTTGAAACGAACGGGGATGCGGAGATCGAAATTAATTTGACTAATCAAACAGAAGGTGTTTACTTTTTAAATATTGAGGCGAATGGACAAAAGACAGTTAAACGTATTGTTTTGAAAAAGTAATAGATTCTTTTTGTAAATATTAATAAATACGCTTCATCGGTATGTTTCTGATGAAGCGTATTTATTTTGTTAAAGCTTTTTTAAAACCGAAAATTTATCTAAGAAATCTTGATATTTATAAAATCATCCCCACTAAATGATCATACACCCAACATTTATAACCAAAAAAATCCTTAACGATGAAACAACTTCTGTTCGTACTTGCCCTTGTTCTACTACCTTGTATTCTGTTTGCTCAAGATGAATCTTTCGATGTTAAAGATCTGGATACCCAACCGGAAACTATACTAACTGGAAATTTAGAAACAGGTAAGACCATGCCATTAGAGTGGGCTGGGAGTTCCTCTGTTGCCTGTTTTCCAGCAACTAGATTTCGAGAGTATACAGGCAACCATCTTTTGTATCGAATTCAAATGCCACCCAAGGCTAAAATTAAAGTAAGCGTTACACCGAAAAATAAGAAGCATCGTATTAATCTATACGCATTGAGACTTGGAGAAAATAATTATGATACACCACCGGAAATATTTAAAGCGATTAGTTGTGAAGCTTCTTATCCAATTTATGCAGGGAAACCAAATTTTAAAGCTCCTTCAAAAGAACAATCAATTGAGTTGGTGTCAATTAAGAAATCCTATAATATCTTGATTGGTGTAGCTGGTGCAGAAGGGGTAACTGCTGGTGATTTTGATTTAAAGATAGAGATTCTAAAGTAGAGATTTAGGTTTTAAAAATCGGTTGATTTTTTAATTCAACCGATTTTTAAAATACATATCCTAAAGTCGAATAAAATGTCGTAAAATTATAAATTCGATTGTCTTGCGTTGCACCCCTACGTTGATAACCAATCGTCAGATGTAATTCACTTTTTTTATTGAGTTGTTGTTGAACACCTGCTGCGATATCTAAACCAATGCCCATTGTTTTTAGTTGTTCATTAGCTATCGTTTCCGGCTCTGCAGTAAATATCAAAAAACGTTCGGTGACGATAGATTCATTGGATATGAAAAAACTAGGAGATAGACCTGCTCGAAAAAATGGACGATATTTTAGATTCGGAATAGTGTATTGGAGATTTAATGGGATTGAAATATCGACTAATGAAAGGTCTAATAAAAACTCTCTGTCAAAGGGCATGTTAAGGCTAAAAAGGGTAATATAATTATATTTCATAGCCTGAATTCTTGCACCCGCCTCAAAAGAAAAATCACTTTGTTTAATCGGAATACTTACGCCAATTCCTCCAGTATAGGAAACTGAATAATTATAGGCGAAGGACCGGTAGACACCTTCAAATGCCAGACTATTCACATTTTTTCCGAAGTTGAAATTAGGCTTGACAGTAGCTATTCCTGCATAAGCATAGAATTTAAATTTTGGAAAGTATAACTCTTTGCAGGTATTATGAGCGCGAACAGTTCTTTTAAGTGAAGTACGATTGAATTCAGCAATATCAGTTAGTTTTCTGGTTTTTTTACATTGATCCCAATTCTTACGGAGTACCTTTTTATAATTTGATCGGTTTCGATCTTCTGCAGTGATCTCCATTAGGCGGTTTTCTTTTTTAATAAAAAATCTATGCCTAAATGATTTGTCAATGACAAAATACAAACGTAGATAGCCATCTTCTACTACTTCCATGAAAACATCCGACCCATCTTCAGGTAGTTTTTCAGCAATGTAAAGCTTACCAGTGCTATGTTTATATTCGCGAACCTGAACAGGAGTAAAGGTATGTACAGAGTCCTTAATTCTGATTTTTATTTCATAATAAGAATCATACTCTTTACGGTCTTCTTTTAAAATTAAAGAATATTTAGGATTGAGGATTTTCGCATTTCCCTTAATATAATACGTGTTTTGAGAATACAAACCTGTACTTAAAAACAAAAAGGCAGTAGCTAAAATGAAAATCTTTTTCACAATCAAAATATTTTTAGTTTTCTAAAAAATAAATTTTATATGTTCGCCAAAGATGAACTAGAATTATTCCGATTGAAAATCGGGATCTATCATTACCCCGATTTTAATCGGGGTCTATCACTTTCGAACATAGTTCGAACTATCACTTTCGAGCGCAGCGAGAACTAATACTTTCGAGCGCAGCGAGAACTAATGCTTTCGAGCGCAGCGAGAACCTACTCCTCTTTCTTCAATATAATAGCATCGATCGCTTTTTGTCTGACTAAATCATTAAATGCAGGTAGGTCCTTTTCTAATACCGCATTATAAATAGCCAATTGTTTGTCGATATCACGAATGAGTTCGTTTTTTACAGCAACTGCCTGATCGGTAGGAGGGTAGTCTCCATTTCTGGTCATGGAATTTAAAGAAGCCAATTTGTTTGTCAAACGAATTGGGAAATTAAGCGGATCTTGTTGACTTCTGTTTTTCGTTTGATAGAGCTTCTCTTCTACTAACGTAAGTGTAGAATCAATTGCTGCCGCAGCGGTTCGCAAGTCCTTCATCTCGTCATTCTCTGGTAGTCGGGTCGTGTAGTTATTCATTTGTTTTCGAATATCCCGAATATTAATAATGGTTTCATGTGACTCCGTTAGTTTATCTCCAATCTCTTTAATAAAATTAAACTGCGCTTTGAAATCTGCATCAGATGTTTTAGATCTTGGATCTTTTAAAATTCTAAAAGGATGAACAAATTCTTTTTCACCCATACTTAATTTGACTCTATATTCGCCTGGTACAGCCTTTGGGCCCGCTAAAGAAGCCCACCATAATATCATCCCATCAAATCGTTTAGCCTCTGGATAGGACATATTCCAAGTGAAAGAATTTCCACCTTTTTTGACACTTAACTTTTTGTTTTTCTCTTTAGCTTTTGTTGAATACTCATTAATGACCGTTCCATTCGGTTCCATAAAGCTAAGCTTCACCTCTGCAGTATCTGGTTCATTTTTTAAATAATAATTGATCGTTACACCACCTGGGTGATTCATGCCTGCCCCTTTTACGTTTTTATTTTGAAAACCCGGCATTCTAAAAGAAGGAGCTGGTTTGAATAAATGAACTTCAGGATTTCCAATACGGACGAGTTGATGTAAAATGGTTAAGTCATCGATCATCCAAACAGATCTTCCTTGTGTCGCAGCAATAAGCGTATTATGCTTAATCGTCAAATCAGTAATAGGAACGATTGGTAAGTTCAGTTGTAAAGCTTGCCAGGAACCTCCATCATTAAAAGATACATATACTCCTGCTTCTGTTCCAGCATAAAGAAGACCTTCTGCTTCAGGATCAGCGCGAACAACTCTGGTGAAATGCTCTTTATCAATACCGTCTGTTATCTTAATCCATGTTTTACCATAATCCTTTGTGCGATATAGGTAAGGTTGGAAGTCACCTGATTTATACATCGTACAAGCAAGGTAAGCACCGCCATCGTTATGCGGATCGGCTTCAATACTATTTATTTGAATCCATTCAGGCATGTTTTTAGGCGTGACATTATTCCAGTTTTTCCCGCCATCTCTTGTGATATGCACCAGGCCATCATCAGAACCTGCCCATATAAGGTCTTTCACTCTTGGAGATTCAACAGCAGCAAAAATGGTACAGTAATATTCTACGGACGTATTGTCTTTTGTAATCGGACCACCTGAAGAAACTAATTTCGAAGAATCATTTCTGGTAAGGTCCGGGCTAATGATTTCCCAGGATTGCCCTTCGTCTGTGCTGACATGTAAATGGTTACTGGCAGTATATAGTTTTTTAGGATTGTGTGGAGAAAAGAAAATTGGAAAATTCCATTGAAAGCGATAGCGCATTCCTTCGGCACCATGTCCCATAGGATTATCCGGCCAGACACTGATGACTCTTGAAAAACCTGTCTTATGATCTTTCCGTTCTAATAATCCATCATAGCAGCCACCGTAAACAATATCATTGTCAAGCGGATCTACAGCAATATGACCACATTCACAACCCGCAGTAGATTCCCAATCATCTTCACTTATCGAACCACCATCTGTTCTGTTTTTAATTCGAATGGTACTATTGTCCTGTTGTGCCACATATATTCTAAAAGGAAAATGATTATCTGTGGTTACTCTATAAAATTGTGCAGTAGGTTGATTATGATAAGTCGACCAGGTTTTTCCATTATCATAAGTCACCTGAGCTCCTCCATCATCTGCAACCACTATTCGATCAGGATTTTCTGGTGCAATCCAAAGATCATGATGATCTCCATGCGGTGTTCTTAATGACTTAAATGTGCGCCCACCATCTACTGATTTATGATAACGAACATTCATAACATAAACAGCATTCACATCTTGAGGGTCCGCATAAATTCTGGTGTAATACCAAGCGCGTTGACGGAGCTTACGTTCATCGTTAACTTTGATCCATGTCTTTCCAGCATCGTCGGAGCGAAATACACCTCCTTCTTTTGATTCAATAATAGCCCAGACTCTGTCTGAATTGACAGGAGAAACCGTAATTCCTGAAATACCTCTGGTGCCTTTTGGAAGTCCTTTATTATAAGTGATGTCTTCCCAGTTTTCTCCACTGTCTGTACTTTTAAAAATTTTAGATCCTTCACCACCGCTTGATAAATCGTATGGGGTTCTTTTTATTCTCCAGGAAGTGGCATACATGATTCGAGCATTATTAGGGTCCATGCAAAGATCGACTACACCTACTTCGTTATTAATGTGTAAGGTTTTTTTCCAGGTCTTACCACCATCAATACTTTTATACACTCCACGTTCCTCATTTGCTTTGTACAGGTTTCCCATGGAGGAAGCAAAAACAATATTATGATCTTTAGGATGAATTCGGATTCTTGAAATATGGCGAGCATCATTCAGGCCAATGTTTGTCCATGTTTTCCCTGCATCTTCAGTTTTCCACATTCCATGACCAGAAGAAACATTTCCACGGACCGTCACTTCACCGCCTCCAACATAAATAACATTAGGATCGGATTCGCTTACGGCAATAGAGCCAATGGATCCACCAAAAAAACCATCAGAAATATTTTCCCAACTTCGACCACCATCCTGTGTTTTCCAAACGCCACCTCCAGTAGAACCGAAATAGTAAAGGTTGGGTTTGCCAGCTACGCCAGCTACAGCACAAGATCTGCCTCCTCTAAATGGCCCTATGCTTCTCCATTGTAGAGAGCTGTAAAAATCCTGGTTGATGGAGTTTTTTATCGGAGTGGTTCCTTTCGCTTTTCTCTTTTTCTTTTGAGCCTCCAAGTTTGGCAAGATCAAAAGCATTAAAATTAAAATAAAAGAAAGTCTCGATAGGAATTTGAATACCTTAGGTTTTTTCATCGTTTTGTATGTTTTAATCACACAAGATAAAAAAACAAACGGTATTTTGGAAAGGAGAAATTTGCCAGAAATAAGACAATGTAGGTAAGAAATGCCTAAAAAAAGAAAGTCGTATTATCAGTAAAGAACAGATAATACGACTAACTATAACAAATTATAATCCCATGAACATATCCAAGTTTGGTGGAGCCGATTTCTTTGTTCAGCTCGAGCTCTATCTTCACTTATCTCCCATCCACAATACAATTATCTTACATTTTAACCTTAGAAAAAAATACATTTTGCCTAATAAGTAAAAAATAAATTTATAATATTCATTAATAAATGTTTTGTAAATAATTGATTTACAATTGATAAAAATGAATTAGGATTAAAATAGTACAAGTAATGTGAAATAAAATAAGCCTGATGTCATCTTTTTTTAAAAAAAATAAGATGAATTTGTTCAATAAATAGGTTTGTATTCGTCTTAACAATAAACAAACTTTGGATCAAATGCGGATTTCCATTATTTTGTATAGTCTTTTTATTAGCCTGTTATTTACTAATTTTGGATGCAAGTCTACAAAACTTATCAGGCCGGCTGAGCGATATATAGATATGAAAGAACAAGGAATATCAACGGTACATCTCCCTATACTCATCAATAAAAACGATATTGAAGTTTCGATCAATGAATTAATTGTTGGGGTCATTTATGAAGATACTAACATAGATGATGATGATTTGATGGTTAAAGCAGAGAAAAGCGAAGCAATTACAGTTGAAATTGGTGATGCTAGTTTTAGTTATCGAGTTCCCCTTGATATTTGGGTTAAGAAAGATATAGGACTTACAAATGTAGAAGCAAGAGGAGAAATTGCCATTGAATTATCAACAGCGTATGAAATTGGGACTGACTGGCAATTAAAAACTACAACAGAGGTGCTGCGATATAAATGGTTAAAAAAGCCTAAAATTAAAGTAGGTTTTATAGATATTCCAATAAAATTTATTGGAGATAAAGTCATGGAGAAAAGTCATTCGATCATCAGTAAATCACTCGATGAACAATTAGCAAATCTATTTGATCTGAGGACTTATGTCCAGCAAGGTTGGGATGTTTTACAACAACCAATCTTAGTATCTGAAGAATATAACCTATGGGTGAAAATCATTCCTGAAAATCTTTCTATGATGCCTTTGGAAGTGAATGGGGATGCGATAAAAGGTAAGGTGCAAATCGAAGCTAAAACTAGTGCTACCATCGGCGAAGCCCCGGCTTTACATTCTTCCATTCCTTTGCCGGATTTTAAATTTTCAGAAATTGAAGGGGATGATTTTTTGGTACAATTAGAAACCACGATTTCTTATAAAGAAGCAGAAAAATTAGCAAAACAAAATCTTGTTGGACAAACCTACCATTCGGGTAGACGTTCAGTGACTATTCAGGATATTGAACTATTTGGACAGGATGATAAACTCGTCATTAATGTCGGTTTGACTGGCAGTTATAATGGAAGCGTTTATATGTTAGGACGACCGGTCTATAATATCAAAAAGAATAGAATTGAATTTGAAAATCTTGATTTTGAGCTAAGAACAAAAGATGTACTGATGAAAAGTCTTGGCTGGCTTTTTCGAAAAGGTTTGGAAAAGCAATTTAGGAATGCCATGAAGTTTCCACTGGAAGAAAATCTTAATGAAATGAAAAGCCTTATTCAAAATACATTGAATGAATATAAAGTAACGGACCAGGTAATTATCAACGGAGATCTTGAAGATATTGAAATCCATAAAACACACCTTTCCAAAGATTTTATTCATGTGCTGTTCTTGTCGAAAGGGCAACTGAATGTGAAAATCAAAGAGTACAGAAAATAAAACCAAAAAAGAAAATCTCTCAATCCTTCAATCGCTCATTCCTTAAGAAAAATATAGTATTTTTGGCTCAAATATTAATTATTTATGAGTTATGCAATTGCTGCCGGTCATGATGCTACAGCGGATACAGCAGAAGAAATATTGAGAAATGGAGGAAATGCTTTTGATGCTGCTATTGCTGCATTTATGACATCGTTTGTAGCAGAGCCTTGTATGTCTTCAGGAGGTGGAGGTGCTTTTGCCATGATTCGAAAAGCAGATGGCACTTGTCAGTTATTTGATTTCTTTTGTCAAACTCCTCAGTTTAAAAGGCCCGTAGAGCAACTGGACTTTTCTCCAATTGAAGTTGATTTTGGAACAGCGACAGAAATCTTCCACATCGGGCAGGGATCGGTTGGCGTTCCCGGAAGTATAGCTGGAATTTTTGCCTTGCATCAGACACTTGGTTCCATGCCGATGAAGGATTTGGTCCAATTGCCCATACAATATGCCAAAGAGGGAATTGCGATAAATAATTTTCAATCTTTAGATATCTCTTTACTAAAAGAAATTTTGTCCTATTCAGAATATGGACGAGAATTGTTTTGTAAGGAAGACACAATAAAGTCTGTTGGAGATAATATAAAAATGCCAGCTTTTGCAGACTTTTTGGATTTTATGGCATCCGAAGGTAGAGATGCTTTTTATAAAGGAGAGGTCGCAAAGAAAATTGTAGACGGGCAGCAAACAGGTGGACATCTTACTTTAGAAGATTTTGAAAATTATAAAGTAGTCGTTCGAGATCCACTAGCTTTTAATTATCGAGGAAACCATATTTATACAAATCCATTGCCGAGCATTGGAGGAAGTTTAATGGCGCACTACTTAAAATATTTAGAGCCGCTCAGCTTAGCGGAATTTCCGATGAGTCATGACTATGTTATGAATCTATTAAACGTTTTTTCAAAAGCAGAAGCCATTAATCGGCGTCCTGAATATTTGGAGCAATCGCTTAACACTCTTTTAAGTGGAAACGAAAAACATGGTAGTACTTCGCATTTTAATATTGTAGATCGATGGGGAAATGCAATTTCTTTGTCCATGACAATAGGTGAGGGTAGTGGTTGCTTTGTAGAAGGTACAGATATTCAATTGAACAATATGCTTGGAGAAGCGGCTCTACTTCCTGATGGTTTTCATTCCTGGACTCCGAATACCCGACTTTCCAGTATGATGTCTCCTACAATCGTTACTGATGAAAATCATCGATTGCATGTGGCAACAGGTACAGGTGGTGCAAGTCGTATTCCAGCAGCCATTATGCAGGTTTTACATTATCTTTTAGATTATAATTTATCGGTTGATGAAGCAGTAAATAACCCGAGAGTACATTTGGGGCATAATATATTTAATTTGGAACCAGGTTTAAATACTGATATGAATCAAGATCATTTTGCAAATGAAATCAAACAGTGGAATGAACAATCATTGTTTTTCGGAGGTGCACATACCATTTTATGTCAAAAGAATGCACTCTATGCAAGTGGTGATGAACGAAGAGATGGAGTGGTGAGAATTAGATAATTAAAAATGAGGAATGAGGAATGAGGAATATTGATTAGGCTACAGGTTGCTAGTAAATGCCTAAAGACAGATTGAACAGAGAAGATATGTTTTGAAAATTAGCTTTAAATTCAATATTCATTTATGAATAAATATGCTCGTATACTTTGTGAAGATCAAAGTTGTTTTGTTTCTGATGAATCAGGCAGATACAGCCATCCACATTTTTTCCTTTGATTTTTCCGAACTGAACTCTAAAAGTATTATCGATATTGAAAAATGCTTTTATAACATTCTCTGGAAATTTATAATCAATATGTTTCCCTAAAACAAAAGCGATATAATCAGGTTGGATACTAGTCGCACAGATACAAAATTTTCCAAGCGCAAATTTCTCTTTAAAAGAGTTTTGCTCTTTAATGCATAGTGGATGCGCCAGAATAGTTTTTCCTAATTCGTTATAAATCTCAATGATTTCCCGTGTTGGAGGATTCATCATTGATGCTTGAACTTGCTCATACGTGATCATAATAAAAGGTTTTAACCTCTTTATGATTTGCAAGCACTATGCCTATTTGTTTATAAAATTATAAGGAATTGAAAAACAGAGTTTTAAATATACTTATTTTAACCGATGCATGATAAGTGTTTCTTCGATCCCACCACGATTCATAAGCAAATAAAGGGAATCTTGTGTAAGGTGAGTAATTTTTACAGCCTTTTCTATACGCTGTGCATTCAAGGTATCTGTTGAATATAAAATAGATCGTTCTACACGATAATGTCCAGCCTCTAGATTTTTGAGACTGCTTTGATAGGTGTAAACATTTTTATCATTAAAACTAAATTGCACATTAGTCAAATCTCTATCCTTTTCTTTACCAAGTGCTAAAAACTTGTCGACTTTCCAGGTGCCATGAAGCAATGTTGTATCTAATTGCTCTCCACAGGAGGAGAATAGAAATGCACAAAAGATGGAGAGGTATATTGATTTTCGCATAAGTTTTTTATTATAACGTAGCAATTTTAAAAAGTTACAGTATCAAATAAGAACCTGTTGTGAAATCTTTTTATAAAGAGTACATCACTCCAATCCAACCAACAATTCCTAATACAATTGTATAAGGAAATGCCATCTTGACCATTTTTCCATAAGAAAGATTAATCAATGGAGCCAGAGCCGAAGTCAATAGAAACAAAAATGCCGCTTGTCCATTCGGAGTTGCCACACTTGGAAGATTAGTTCCAGTATTGATTGCCACTGCCAATTTTTCTAATTGAGCTCGTTCAGCAGCAAGTTCAGGATTAGTGAGTACATCTTCCGGAAATGCGTTCATTACTTCACCAATATAAACCGTTGCGACAAAAACATTATCACTAATAGCTGAAAGTACTCCATTTGCAATATAGAATAAAGAAGGCTGTTGTGCAGGGTCTTTTTCTAAAGCCCATTCAATAATAGGATTAAACAAATGTTGATCATGAATCATAGCTACGATCACAAAAAACACAACGAGTAAACCAGTAAACGGAAGTGCTTCTTCGAAAGCTTTTCCTAAGGAATGCTCATCGGTAATTCCCATAAAAGCGGTTTGGATAACAATGAGCCCCAGACCAATTATTCCAACAGGAGCAAGGTGTAAAGCCAATCCGATGATTAACAAAACGGCACTAACACCCTGGACAATCAAACCATATTTCTGTTTATCTGATCGATTTTTATCAGCCTCGATTGTATAATTTTCGATTATTCTTCTTGCAACTTCTGGAAGTTTTGCACCATAGCCAAACCAACCCGTTTTTTCCAAAATAACTGTCGTTACCATTCCACAAAAGAAAACAGGTATAGTAACCGGAGCCATAACTTGGAAAAATTCGATAAAATCCCATCCCATTCGCTCTCCAATTAATAGGTTTTGAGGCTCTCCAACTAAGGTACAAACACCGCCTAGCGCCGTTCCAACAACTCCATGCATTACTAAGCTTCGTAAAAAGCTTCGAAATTGCTCTAGCGTTTCCCCACTTAATTCCTTTTTATCCAGGGTTCCACTATCGTCATAATCTGAAAAGCCCGAATGAATTTTATGATAAACGCCATAAAAACCTACAGCAACACTAATCAAAACAGCTGTAACTGTCAAGGCATCTAAAAAAGCTGATAATACCGCTGCCAGAAAAACGAAAAGCAGGGATAATAACATCTTTGATTTAATCTTTGTAAAGGCTTTACTAAAGATATACATCAGTAAAGGCTTCATAAAATAGATCCCCGCGACCATAAATACTAAAAGCAGGATCACTTCCAGATTTGCCTCAATTTCGTGATAAGCATTATGCGGACTGGTCAGATTTAATATCAATACTTGAATTGCCAATAATCCACCAGATTGGAGCGGATAACATTTTAAAGCCATTGCTAGCGTAAAAATAAATTCAGCTATAAATATCCATGCAGTTATTGTAGACCCTAACAGGAAGTAGGAAATGATATTGAAAACTAGAAAACCAAGAATTGTATATTTATACCAGTATGGACTATTACCTAGGAAGTATTTTAACATCGTCTCTCAAATATTTTGGATGATTGTGTTAGATTTTAGAAAATTTCAATTGGATTTGAGGCAAATATTCATATTTACAAGCAAATCATTGTATTTAATCGAAATTTAAAGCGATCTGTTTCGAAATCGGGCGCAAAATACAACTTTTTATTTGAGAAAAGGAAACTATATCTTCTTTAAAAATGTAGTTTTATTGAACAAAAAAATCCGTAATTTTGTGGTCGATATGGTAAAAATCGGAGATATTGAACTTGGGGAATTTCCATTGCTGTTAGCACCAATGGAAGATGTGAGTGATCCTCCATTTAGAGCACTGTGTAAAGAACAGGGCTGTGACATGATGTATACAGAGTTTATTAGTGTGGAAGGCTTGATTCGTGATGCTAGCAAAAGCGTTCAAAAATTAGATATTTTCGACTATGAACGACCCATCGGTGTTCAAATTTTTGGAGCGAAAGAGGATTCAATGAGGCGAGCAGCAGAAATCGTGGAAGAAGCAAAGCCAGAAGTGTTGGATATAAACTATGGCTGCCCTGTTAAAAAGGTAGTTTGTAAAATGGCAGGCGCAGGAATAT
>CAYXQH010000075.1:0-14447 GCA_964467425.1 uncultured Saprospiraceae bacterium | reverse complement strand
TCAATTGAATTTAAACTGAACTCAGCGATTAAAATCTATCCTACTCTAGTAAGAGAAGCATCTTCACAGATTAATATTATAACTTCCGAAAAAGGAGCGTACAATATTCAATTGAGAGATATGAATGGGAGCCTAATTAGCAATTACAATTACAGGCATGAAGAAGAAAATAACGCGGAAGCTTTTGGCATTGAATTTAAAGGAAAAGCGAAAGGCATTTATGTAGTAAGTATTCAATCAGATAATGGAATTCAGTATACTGAAAAAATTGTATACCGCCCTTAACCAATTAGACTTAGGAACGATATTTTAAGACAAAAAAAGAGGGATAAAAACTAAATTTCTTATCCCTCAAAAAAGCAAAATGACTTAAGTGTTTATTCTTTATATCCTTGTACCAACAAGGAGACTTCATTTTTTAAAACTTCTATAAAACCTTTTTCGATAGAGAAGGTCATATCATTTCCGCCACTAATTTTCAATCGAACCGGACCTTCGCCTAAAGCTGAAACTAAAGGTGCGTGGTTTTTAAGAATTTCGAATTGTCCACCAACACCAGGCACTTTTACCGACGAGATTGGTCCTTGATAAATTTCCTGATCTGGTGTTAAGACTGTAATATTCATTTACAAAAATTTTCTATTCTAAAGGAACTATGCATTAGCTTCTGCTTCTGCAAGCATTTTCTTACCGGATTCGATTACATCGTCAATATTTCCTTTCAAGTTGAATGCTGCTTCCGGATACTCATCAACTTCACCATTAAGGATCATATTGAAACCTCGAATCGTTTCGTCGATTGGCACTAGTACTCCTTCCAGTCCAGTAAACTGCTCCGCAACGTGGAAAGGCTGCGATAAGAAACGTTGAACTCGACGAGCTCGGTGTACAACTAATTTATCTTCTTCAGAAAGCTCTTCCATTCCAAGAATCGCAATGATATCCTGAAGTTCGTTATATCGTTGAAGAATGTTTTTAACTTTTTCTGCAGTATTATAATGCTCTTCACCAATAATTGCCGGATCAAGAATTCTAGAAGTAGAATCCAATGGATCTACCGCAGGGTAAATTCCTAAAGAAGCAATCTTACGACTCAATACCGTCGTCGCATCCAAGTGAGCAAATGTAGTTGCTGGTGCTGGATCCGTTAAATCATCCGCAGGTACATATACTGCTTGTACAGAAGTAATAGATCCTCTTTTCGTAGAAGTAATTCGCTCCTGCATCAATCCCATCTCTGTTGCTAAAGTAGGTTGGTATCCTACCGCTGAAGGCATCCGACCAAGCAATGCTGATACCTCAGAACCTGCTTGTGTAAAGCGGAAGATATTGTCAATAAAGAATAAGATATCATTTCCACCTGATGGATCATCCAAATCACCATCACGGTAATACTCTGCCATGGTCAATCCTGAAAGTGCTACCCGTGCACGTGCACCAGGAGGCTCATTCATCTGTCCGAATACTAAAGTTGCTTTAGAATTTTCAAGTGCTTTCAAGTCCACTTTTGATAAATCCCATCCACCTTCTTCCATAGAATGTTTGAATGCTTCACCATAATCAATTACAGAAGACTCTAAAAATTCCCGTAATAAATCATTTCCTTCTCTCGTCCGCTCTCCTACTCCCGCAAATACAGAAATTCCATCATATCCTTTGGCAATATTATTTACCAACTCCATAATCAATACGGTCTTTCCTACACCTGCTCCTCCAAATAATCCAATTTTTCCTCCTTTAGAATAAGGCTCGATCAAATCGATTACTTTAATTCCTGTAAACAAAACCTCCGTTTCCGTAGAAAGATCTTCATATCTAGGTGGTTTACGGTGAATTGGGTAAGCATCATCGCCTTTCGCAACTTCACCGATTCCATCAATCGCTTTACCTACTACGTTAAATAATCGACCTTTTATTGCTTCGCCTACAGGCATCGCGATTGGTTTACCGGTATCAACTACCTCCATTCCTCTGGTCAGACCATCTGTAGCGTCCATAGAGATCGCTCTGATACTGTCCTCACCTAGGTGACGTTGACATTCTAACACTAATTCTTCGCCATCTGGGCGTGTGATCGTTAGTGCACTTAATATTTCTGGTAGCTTTGCATCAGCAGCATTAAAACTTACGTCTACTACTGGTCCAATTACTTGTTTTACACGACCTATATTTGCCATAATTCTATTGGAAGATTTTATATTTCTTAAAAGGTTTTCTAAAAAACGCTGCAAAGATACACCTTTTTTATTCTTAACAAAAGAAATCGGGTCTTCTATTCACTATAATGGTATATCTTTTTCAACCTTAAAACAAATGGTTTTAAGGATAGGTTTTTATAGAAATATGGTAATTAGTACAGGAATCATTATTATTGCCCAAACGCTTACTTTCGGCTTTACATACTTTATAATATATTCCTGAATGGCTAACCCATTGATTTCCATACTTGTTCCTGTTAAAAATGCAGCGCTTTATCTGGCCGATTGTATTGATTCGATTTTGGATCAGACGGAAAAAAATTGGGAATTGCTTATCGTTGATGATCATTCTACAGATACTAGCTATCAGTTATTAAATGATTATTCTAAAAAGGACAGCAGGATTCAGGTTTATAAAAACAATGGGCATGGTATTATTCCGGCATTGCGCCTGGCTTATCAACATAGTAAAGGGACATTAATCACTCGAATGGATGCGGATGATCGAATGGCATCGAATAAATTAGAAAAACTTAAACAAGTCTTGATCAAATTTGGGGTGGGACATTTAAGTACAGGCTTAGTGAAATATTTTTCAACCGGAACCTTAGGAGATGGATACCTGAAGTATGAAACATGGATCAATAAACTTTCTTTGAAAGAAGAAAACTATAAAGACATCTATAAAGAATGTGTTATTCCCTCCCCTTGCTGGATGGTTTTTAGGCAAGATTTAGAAAAGAGTAATGCTTTCGAACCCGCTACTTATCCAGAAGACTATGATCTTTGTTTCCGTTTCTACAAACAAGGTCTAACAATAAAGTCTGTTGGGGAAACGCTGCATTATTGGCGAGATTATCCTGAGCGAACCTCCCGTAATGATCCAAATTATGCAGACATTCATTTCTTTGATTTAAAAATAAACTACTTCCTAGAATTAGATTATAATCCTAAAAAGACACTCCTACTTTGGGGCGCAGGGAAAAAAGGAAAAAAAATAGCCCATTTATTGAAAAGCCAAAGCATTCCTTTTCGATGGATCACAAATAATCCTCGTAAAATTGGTCATAATATTTATGGCTGCATTCTTGAATCGGAAGCCTGTTTAGAAACCATGGAAAGCTTTCAGTTAGTCATAGCTGTAGCCGCTCCTGCTGACTTAGCTAAAATAAATAACAGGGTAGATCAATTTAATATGAAAAATGTTTTTTATTTTTGTTAAATCTTATTGTTTATTTACCTGCACTTTACACACCCCTCTATTTTAAAACCACATGTTAACAAGACATTAATTAATTGCAAAGCATTTCTTTTGCGGTTTACTAATATATACTTAACCCTTATCTTCCAGTTGAAAACACCCTAGAAAACTAAAACCCGACTGCCGAATATAAATTTTCTCTTCGCGTCCCCTTATAATACCAGTTTGAAATATAGGCTGCCTTTGCATTTGAAGGCTAATAAATTTATGTGACCAAACAACTTTGACATTAACTACACATGGGCAAACAATACATACATTCACTAACACCACTTAGAGGTATAGCGGCCTTGTTAGTATTGGTTTACCATTACCATATTTTCATCGCCCCTATCACGACTCCTGGTCATGACGCCCTGATTACCCGATGGTATATCATGGTTGACTTCTTTTTTATTTTGAGTGGTTTTATTATTACACATGTTTATCAAAAGAAGTTTGAGACCGGATTTCAATGGCCTGTCTTCAAAAAATTCATGCTTGCTCGATTTGCTCGCTTGTACCCGCTTCATATTTTGACTCTAATTTTCATGGTTCTTATATATCTACTTTTCAAAACGACTGGAACGTTTGACAGCCTTTCTCCTTATTCGAAAGTCGCATTTAATTTAGAAGCAATCTCCCATAACATTTTACTAACCCAATCCTTAGGCTTTCTATCCGAACCAACCTGGAATACACCTTCCTGGTCTATTAGTGCCGAATGGTGGACCTATCTATTATTCCCTTTACTGGTCCTTATTTTCAACCCTAAAAAGCAATGGATAAAATGGGCTGCCTTGATCGTTGTGATCTTGGGCTATCTTTCAATTATGTTTTATTTTCAGCCCCAACAATACCAATTACGCGCTCTAGATTTTGAAGGAATTTCAACGCTCCCAAATACCATTGACGTGATGGTTGGATCTAGTTTATTAAGATGTATCTGTGGGTTTATTCTGGGCGTTTTAGTTTACCATGCTTATTCCGCTCGCACAGCATTACAGTTGGTTTCCAGATCATCCTTCTTTGTGATCATTACGTTGATAACACTTCTAGGTTGGCATTTTTCCTTACTCCCTGATTTAGTTTCGGTACTATTATTTGCGCTCATCATTCTCAGTGCTTCTTATAATGATGGAAAAATAAAACAAATCCTTAATCGTCGTAGTCTTCAGTTTTTGGGCGAAATTTCTTATTCCGTTTATATGATCCATTTTCCACTTATTTTTGGATACTATTTTTTGAGAAACTTTTTTCCAATATCCAATTCGGAAAACATTACGTCTGCAGCAATTGATGTAATTCCTGAAATGGTTGGCACAGCTCCTGTTTCACTTTGGTTAAGCTATTTAGGGCTCATCGTTTTTATTGGAACTACCGTTTTTATCGCTTTTCTCACCTATCAGTATTTCGAAAAGCCCATGCGGAATATTATTAAATCAAAACGTTCGGTTCAACCAAAAAAAGAATCCACGCCGTCTACCGTTTCTTCATTTGAAATGGAAAACGTGGACGCTTAAACCTATAGCATTCTTTTGCTTAATCATTATTGTTTCTTAAAAATAAACTGGCTTTACAATGATTTACATTTGGGCACAAGTTTGTACCTTAGTCGCTTATCGTAAGTAGATCAATGAACTGGGAAGAACTTGTAAAAGTCGCACTGATTGGAACAGATCGTTCGAATCTTTCAGAAGTAACTACAAAACAGTTATCTGGCTTAGGTATTGATACATCTAAAGAGGCTACTCAAATCATTTTGGAAGGCGCTACCTTATTCTCATTGATGGAAAAAACAGGCAGTTTTCCAAAACCTTGGGACAAAGCCATTCCTTCAAAAGCACCGGCTGAAAAAGGGACTCCCTGTTCGAAAAAATCCCGCAATCATCTAAAATTAATTTTAAGAGGCAACTATCCGGATTTGCTTCCTGAATTCATCAGCCATCTGGTCAAAAACAAAAAACTCCTTCCTTTGGATTTACTTCCTGAGTTGCTAGACGAATCGCTTAGTGATCATGAATTATGGAAAGAACTTCAGGACGCAATTGGCCAAAGAGGTAATTGGCTAATCCACCAAAACCCAACTTGGCAAAAGCTTTCCTTTGTACCGGATATTTCTTTGTGGGAAACCGGAAAAAGAGATCAGCGTCTTCAATTGCTTCGTTACTTACGTGAGCAAAATTCAAAAGACGCTGTTTCATTAATCCAATCGACCTGGGAGCAAGATGATTTACAAAGCAAAGCAAAATTCGTTAAAGCTTTACAAATCAATGCAAGCAAATCAGATGAACCCTTTTTGGAACACTGCCTTTCAAATAGTCGGAAAGAAATCCGAAAAGCGGCCGCAAAAGTATTGGCGGGAATCCCTGATTCAAAACTATGCAAACGGATGTTTGATCAAGTTGTCGACTTGATAGATTTTCGTCCTTCATCCGCCAAGAAAAAAGAAAAATTAAAAATAAAACTCCCTGACGAATTAACGGATAATATGATCATGGATGGAATCGATCCTTCCAGCCGCTGGTATAAAGGAGGCGTCAAGGCTAGTCGCCTAGGGCAAATGATTGCCACGATCCCTCCTCAATACTGGGAAGATCATTTTAATAAAACAAGTGGCGAAGCCCTTAAATTATTCGTAAAATCAGAATGGTCTGAATTGAGTCTTCAGGCAATTAGTGAATCTACTATCACCTATAAAAATGAAGCCTGGGCAGAAGAAATCTTATTATTCTGGCTAGACAATTTCCATAAAGCCCGATGGCAACATTTTAATCCGATCCAGCTCTTTAATGTTTTAAGTCCTGCCGTTTTCAACAAAATTGCTTTAATCAATATTAACAAAAAAAATAGCCTGGTCGATGAAGATGAACCTTTGTCCTTACTGTTAAGAAGCGTACATTTACCCTGGCAACCAACGCTATCAAAAACATTCATTCAAATTATGCAAAAATGGATAGCGGGAGAAACTTCAAAATATTGGAATGGTTGGCATCTGAGACCAATTTTAAAAAAAGCTGCGCTTTATACCGAACCAAAATTATTTGATCAGCTCGTCAAAGGTTGGTCATCACAAGCACCAGCCTGGAATAGCTGGCGAAAAGAAATAGAAAGTTTTTTATCCGTTTTAAAATTCAGAAAGGATATGATTGAAACCTTAGAAATACAATCATAAATGAATTGAAGAAAACAGAACGTTCATGGCAAAAAAGAAAATTTCAAAAAAACAAATCCTTCGTCCACATGCGGAAGATGCCTATGCAGAAGAATTAAAAAAATTACAAAAGCTGGATGACAGACAACGTCCGAGCAATTGGAATCTTTCTCCATGGGCTGTAGTCACCTACCTTATGGGAGGAAAACTAGAGGACGGAACAGAGATCGAACCAAAATATTTTGGCAATCGAAGATTGATCGAGGTAGCTGTTGCAACCCTTGTCACGGACCGCGCCCTTTTATTAATCGGTATTCCTGGAACTGCTAAAACCTGGGTTTCCGAGCACCTAGCTGCTGCAATCAGCGGAGACTCTAAGTTACTAGTGCAAGGTTCTGCAGGAATGAATGAAGATGCGCTGCGGTATGGATGGAATTATGCGCAACTATTATCAAAAGGACCTTCGATGGAAGCCATTGTTGCCAGCCCGGTTTTGACTGCCATGCAAGACGGAAAAATAGCTCGCGTTGAAGAACTCACGCGAATTCCTTCCGATGTTCAGGATGCATTAATTACTGTTCTTTCTGAAAAAGTGCTTCCGGTTCCAGAACTAAGCACAGAGGTACAAGCTCATCCTGGCTTTAACATCATTGCCACTGCAAACGATAGAGATAAAGGAGTCAATGAATTATCCAGTGCCTTACGGCGACGTTTCAATACCGTCGTTATGCCATTACCAAATACATTAGATGAAGAAGTGAAGATCGTACAAACTCGAGTTGCAAAAATTGGAGCGGCACTAGAGATTCCTGCAAAGGTAGCCTCCGTAAAAGAAATCCAACGGCTTGTAACTATTTTTAGAGAGTTAAGATCTGGTGCAACTGCTGATGGTCGTACCAAACTGAAAGTACCAAGCGCAACACTGAGCACCGCTGAAGCCATTTCGGTTATCAATAGCGGGCAAGCATTAGCTGCTCACTTTGGAGACGGCACCTTAAAAGCCCATGACTTAGCAGCTGGTATTACCGGAGCAATAGTCAAAGATCCTATCCAGGATAAAATGATCTGGCAAGAGTACCTCGAAACGATTGTAAAGGAACGAAAAGACTGGAAAGATTTATACAGAGCTTGTAAAGAAATGATATGACAAAAATCAGAGGTGAGAGGTGAGAGGTGAGAGGTATTTTTTAAAAAAAGTTGTCTGGTTTTTATGGAATTTCTATTGTAGCGGAGTCTTATTATAAAAAGATATTATGACTCAACTTTCATTTAATGAATCCTTTAGGAAAAGAACCAAAGAATTAGCTATTAAAATTATAAATTTTTACAGCACTTTATCTAAAACGAATGAGCAGCAAGTCATTGGAAAACAACTATTACGTTCGGTCACTTCTACTGCTTCAAATTTTAGAGCAGTTAGTAGAGCCCGATCTTTAAAAGAAAGATATGCTAAATTATCAATTGTAGTAGAGGAATCCGACGAAACGCTTTTTTGGCTAGAATTATTAGAAGAAAGCGCGTTGAAAACTATACCAGAGGAAATAAAAACAGAAGCACTCGAAATAACTAAAGTAATGGCAAGCTACCGTAAAACATTAAAAAAACAAACTTCATCAAGGCAATGAGGTTCATCAATCACCTTTCACCAATCACCCCTTACCTATGTTAAGTGTCCTCGGAATACGACATCACGGCCCTGGTTCTACCAAAAGCATGTTGAACGCTTTACAATCGCTTCAGCCGGATATCGTATTGATTGAAGGACCGCCCGATGCAGACAAGCTTATTGAGTATGTTCGAAATCCAAAGCTTAAACCTCCCGTTGCATTACTGGTCTACAATCCTAAAGATTTGGGGCAAGCCGCTTACTTTCCATTTGCAGCATTCTCTCCGGAATGGCAAGCTATGTCTTTTGCGCTTGAAAAAGATCTCCCGGTTCGCTTTATAGATTTACCGCAAGGAATTCATTTTGCAATCAACAAAATTGAAAAAGAAAAAATCCAACTAGACATGGATGTCATTTTGGAAAAGGAAGTGGAGCTTAGTGAAGAAGAGAAACGCATGCACAAAGACCCGATGGCTTATGCGGCAAAGATGGCAGGTTATATCGATAGTGAGCGCTGGTGGGAGGTGATGTTTGAACAGGAGGAAAATCCCGAAGCGATTTTTCCAGCTATTATAGACTTGATTGGGGCTATGCGAAAAAACCTGCCGATGAAATCTCGAAGGGAACAACAGCGAGAAGCTTTTATGCGTATTAGCATTCGAAAAGCCATGAAAGAGGGATTTAAAAACATTGCGGTCATTTGCGGAGCCTGGCATGCTCCAACGCTACATAACATCCATGAGTATCCTGCAAAATTAGACACCGCTATTTTAAAAGGTATTAAAAAGATCAATACAAAATCAACCTGGGTTCCCTGGAGTTTTGATCGTCTCTCAACTGCTAGTGGATATCGTTCTGGTGTGATTTCCCCAGCCTATTATAATCTTTTATTTAAGCATCGAAAAGAAATCGTTACACAGTGGATGACACATGTTGCACAGCTATTGAGGAGTGAACAACTCGATGCTTCCTCCGCTCATATTATTGAAGCTGTTCGACTGACAGAAACCTTATCTGCTATGCGGAATTTATCCGTTCCAGGTTTGGAAGAAATGTACGAAGGTGCAGTTTCTATCTTTTGTGAGGGTTATACCTCTAAAATGGAATTGATCGAAAAGAAATTAATCATCGGAGATGTCATGGGGCTGGTGCCACCTGAAATTCCAGTCATTCCATTACAGCAAGATTTAGAAAAGACCATCAAGTCTGCTCGCCTTTCAAAAGAAAAAAATTCTTCTGAAAAAGTAGATAAAGAACTCGACCTTCGGAAGCCGACCAATTTGGTCGCCAGCCATCTTTTACATCGTCTAAACATTCTTGATATTCCCTGGGGTATTCAACAAAAATTATCAAAACGGGTTACTGGTAGTTTTAAAGAAATATGGAAATTAGAATGGCTTCCGGATTTTGCGATTAATGTTATTGAAGCGGGCATGTGGGGAAATACGGTTAAAGACGCTGCTAACAACTATGTGATTTCAAAAGCAAAAGAAATCGATAAACTCCCATTGATGACCGCACTGGTTGAATCAACTTTAAATGCGGATTTGCCTGGAGCGATAAATATTCTGGTTCAGCGGCTACGTGATTTATCCGCTTTGACAAAAGACATTCATAATTTGATGGAAGCCCTCCCCGCTTTAGTCAATGCGCTTCGCTACGGTAGCACTCGGAAAATGGACTTATCCGCTATTGAACAATTGGTTGAAAGCATCATTCCAAGAATCTGCATTGGTCTTCCTAATGCATGTGCGTCTATTGACGAGGAGTCAAGCAAAGAAGTTTTTGATCGTCTTCAGGCCGTCAATCAATCTTTGAATATTTTAAATAAAGCAGCACATTTATACCAATGGTATCAAACGCTGGAGAAGCTATCAAAGAGTACGAATATTAACGGAATGCTTCGAGGTGCTTCGGTCAGAATATTATTTGATAAAGAACATTTTGAAATAGAGGACACGGTAAGGAGTATGCGGTATGCGCTTTCTCCTGCAAATAAATCATTGGACGCTGCTCACTGGATTGAAGGCTTTTTAAATGGTAGTGGATTATTATTGATTCACCAGCCCACCCTTTGGAATATATTGAACGATTGGATTGACGACCTGTCTATGCAACCAACCTTCCAGGAATTACTTCCGCTATTGCGTAGAACATTTTCAGAATTTTCAGGGCCGGAACGACAGAAGATGATGGAGTTGGCTAAGCGAGGGAAATTAGAAAAAGCAGAAGTTAAATCGGATCAGACTTTTAATGAAGAACGTGCAGCCACTGTTTTGTCGACAGCTAAATTATTATTGGGACTAAGCAAAAAGAACTAGAACCTTCCTATTAAGGCTTTTCATCATTGGATATTATTCAGATTCGAAAAACAGTCCTTGTCTTTTAAGGCTGCAAATAATTTTTTATTAAAAAAAGGATGCTTCTATGTTACCTTTTTCAATTTGGTGTTATTAAGGCGAAACGAGAGATATAAAGCTATGAAAAAAACTCTCTCCACACATTTCTTTTCGTACTGACATAGGTTTTATAAACCAATACGGTTTATTAAAGATGGGCGTTTTATTGGCTCAATGTGAAGCTTTAAAACTCTACCATCCTGTCT
Source organism: uncultured Saprospiraceae bacterium (assembly GCA_964467425.1). Classification (GTDB taxonomy): domain Bacteria; phylum Bacteroidota; class Bacteroidia; order Chitinophagales; family Saprospiraceae; genus JAHDHW01. The sequence continues at coordinate 3,644 of CAYXQH010000075.1, read as the reverse complement.
CCATTACAAAGGCAGGATTATCTAATAAAACTATTTGACAAAAGAGTTTTAAGGGTTCTTCTATTGTAACAAGGCAACATATTAAATAAACTGGAAAACCTTAAACGTGTCAGTATATACTAGGTGCAAGGATAAGATGGCCATCTTTCCTTGCACTTCTTTTTTATCCCAAATCAAAAAAAGGAGGATGCCGAAAATCCTGTAAAGAGTAGGCAAAATCAAAAATTTTAAGTTATGAAAACGAAATTCTTTTTACTCTGCTTTTGCATTGCGATGAGCACTTATTTTGCCAGAGGGCAGGACGGAATAGACACTGTATTGCTATTAGAAAACTTCTCATTAGTAGAAGGAAACATTCTAACAACAATCGAGGATGAAGTCCAAAAACAAGGTACTCTAAAAATTGATAAGTACACGAACTATTCTTGCCCTATTTCTACTGCTTTAGAAAACACTATTATTAAAGCATACCTTGCAAACCCATCTCATATTCGAATAAACCTGGAATATTATGACCTAAACTTTAGGACCAACGAACTTAGGGAAGAATATCACCTCCAAAGGACAATTCAAACGCATTTTCCAAATAAATTAAAGGATTTTTTGGAGTTAAAAATGCAATTAGAAGCTCCTGTCACTTTAGAGATAATTGAAAGCTTACATCCACATTTATTTCGCGAAAATTTAGAACTTTTCTATAATGAGTCTCTGAATTCACCTGTGACTAGAACTACGAGAAACGATATAGGATATACGACTCAAGCTGTTTTCATCAATGATGTTCCTCTAAGCGAGATTCAATTCGGTAATGTCGAATTTATTTTTGAAAATGACGACGATAATGATTGCGAGTGTAAAACCTTAAAATGCTTTTCGGGATGTCTTACAATTGAAGAAAACACTTTGGACAATATTATTTATGGCGTATGTTTTACTGCCTGTGGCTCACTATTAACCGGAGCTGGAGAAGCGGCAGTGGTTCCCATTGTTGTATGTGGAGTCTGTCTTTCAGCCTTAGGAATAGCTGCCACGGCTTGTTTACTTGATTGTACACTTGGCGACCCTTGCGATCATGGATACGATTGCGAGCCAAATACAATAAAACCTTTTAACCCACTTTATAGCTGCCAAAACGGAGTAAGGAAGGTACAAGCATGCAATTGTGAAGGTACAGCTTATGATGCATGGATCCCTGCCCCATGTCCTTCAGGCACTATATGCTCGGATAATGTATGTGTAGATTGCTTACTTGTACCTCAGGAAGATACGCCTGTAAGAAGTTCAAACTCCGATTCAAATGATAAGAAAGAAAGGAGAGATGGCAATGATGATGAAAATAGAGGCTTGTGTAGTCCTCCTGTTTCTTTAACCCTTTTAGCAACAAATGAGAGCACTGCAGGCAGTAATAATGGGCAAATCACTACTAATGTAGCAAATGGATCAGGAACTATTTCGTATCGATGGGAAGATAATTCAACTGCGCCAACCCGAAGCAATCTTGGGGCAGGTCAATACTGTCTTACAGTAACGGACCGTTTTTGTTGTTCAGCTTCAAAGTGTGTCACATTAGTGACGGAAGCATGTGAAGGATTGTCTTGGGATTTATATTTATCCACTGAATCAGCTTGTAATGGAAACGATGGGGAGGTCAATATAGATTTAGTCTGGGGTGGTCAACTTCCCTTTACATTTGAATGGAGCAACGGTTCAACATTTAGTGAAGGTATTAGTAATTTAACGCCAAACATTTATCAATTAACTGTCACTGATGTAAATGGTTGTTCAATAACAGAAAGTGCAGTAGTAACAGGTTTAGATATTAATGTACCGCTAGTCGCTGACGAATCACTAACCCACGTTTGCCCTTCCGAACCAAATTCAGGAGAAATAAATCTATTCATAAGTTCAGCAACTTCTATAGATTTTGAATACAATTGGAGTAATGGATCACAGGAACAAAACATCCAAAGTTTATCTCCTGGCACATATACGGTGACGATTACTGATGAATGTCAAGTGGAATACGTTTACAGCTATGATATTAAAACGATTCAGGCAAGTTCATCTTCTAGCCCTGCCAATTTCACTACTTGTGACGGGACTTTAGGTGTCAGCATGGAATACGGACTTGCACCATACACGATTGAAATAACAAATCAAGATGGTTATTCTAATTCAGTGAACACTAATGAGCCAAGTGAATTTTTTGATGATTTATGTGCAAGTACTTACTCTATAAACATTACTGATGCAAATGGCTGTACCATTAACTTACAAGAAACAGTCGATATCTGCCCGCCCAGTAATTTTGGTCAATGGTATTTTAATGAGCAAAGCAATCAATTCTGCCAACCATATGACAATCCAGGCTCTCCCGATTGTGACCCTGAATCAGGAGAAAACTGTTTTACACCAACCTATGGAGATTGGATATTTAATACTTCCTCAGGGCAGTACTGCAGATCGGTAGAATGCCCACAAGGTGAATTTTGCTTTGGCTTTGACATTACGGAGCAATGTTTTGATCCTATTTATAGTGCATGGTACGAAGAAGGCGGGGATTATTGTGTCGATGTCTCCTGTGCAGGTCAATATTTTTGTGATGATGTTTTTATAACAGAATGTTATGAAGGAACCATAGGCCAATGTTCATTTAACACCGTTACCGATATGTGTGAATGTTTAATTTATGCGAATGGCGAATCTACAGACATTTATGTTAATCAAGAGCCAGAGATTGTTGTTAATTATGACGAAGACGCTAACCAATGTATTCGATTATATTTCTGCGACGGAACCGAACTACACGATGACACTTCAGACCCTGTGGAATATACCGACTGGGAATTTGATGAAACAAACGAAAGTTGCTACCGGGAAGTCATCTGTTTTGGAGAGGAAGATGATAACTGGATCAATCAGGAAGAAAATCCGGATATTGAATGGGAGTATGATGATTGGGATGAAGTGTGTATTGCTCGTATTGATTGCGGTGATAATACGGATGAGCTAGAAGTAGAAGGCGAGACTGAAATAGAATGGGACTTTGATCAAGAAAGCACTTACGATTGTATTGCGACTGTATTTTGTGGATTTAGCAGTATTGATTTGGAAGAAACTACTGAATTTACTGAAGATCCCGAAATTGATTATGCGGACATAGAACAGGATGATGAATTATATCTCTGTGTTCTAGTATTTACTTGTGGTGATGGAGACTACTCAGAAACAGAAACTTTTCCATCTGAACTAGCAGAATGTACAGAATTATTAGGTGATTTCATATACTCTTGTGGTGATATTGAAGTTGAAGGAGAATGTAACGAACTTCAATGCGGGGAGTGTTCTCCTTCCCCTCCAGGAATCAATCCAAATGACATGGATATCAACGGAATAAGTAACACCACTTCAAATGTTATCAACTTTGTACCTAATCCTTTTAAAGAGCAGGTTAAGATTACTGATTTACCAATCGATCAAGGTAATCTAACTATTGAGTTATTAGATGGTAATGGTAGAAAAGTTAAGCGATTATTATCTAATGAAAAATCAAGTATAATTATAAATACTTCAAAATTAGCAGAAGGTATTTATATGATTAAGATTTTCAATAAAGATCATTCGTTCAGTGAAGTAAATAGAAT
>CAYXQH010000074.1:0-14486 GCA_964467425.1 uncultured Saprospiraceae bacterium | reverse complement strand
GATTATTTTGTTTATATTTAGATAAGTTATTCAGAATCTGAAGGAAAATAGAAGACTTAATTATTTTAAAATTTTATTTAACATATTTCCCTCTCATTCTGCTTCACTAATTTTCACTCATATAGTATATTACTCTACTTCAATCGCTCTCTACAAAAGGAAAATACATTTATTCAAATCTATTGAAAGAAAAAATGGTAGCGACTAACGAAAGATTACTAGAAGCACTTCAAAAATATTTCGGCTTTGATAACTTTAAAGCTGATCAGGATTCCATTATACAAAGCATATTAAATAAACGAGATACCTTTGTCATCATGCCGACCGGCGGAGGAAAATCCCTTTGTTACCAATTGCCTGGTCTCATGTCAGATGGAACGGCAATTGTCATATCTCCTTTAATTGCATTGATGAAAAATCAAGTTGATTCAATTCGAGGGTATAGTCAAAATGATAGTGTTGCTCACTTTCTGAATTCTTCTTTGACCAAAACGCAAATGAAGATTGTGAAGGATGACATTAGAGCCGAAAAAACAAAATTGCTTTTTATAGCTCCTGAAACTTTAACCAAGGAGGAAAACATCGAATTCTTTCGATCTGTAAATATTTCTTTTGTAGCCGTTGATGAAGCACATTGTATCTCCGAATGGGGACATGATTTTCGTCCGGAATATCGAAGGATACGAACAATGATTAATTCTATTGGTTCGAACATTCCTATAATTGCTCTTACTGCGACAGCAACTCCTAAGGTTCAATCCGACATCGTCAAAAACCTCAACATGAATGAGGTGAATAGTTTTGTCTCTTCCTTTAACCGAGATAATTTATATTATGAATTTCATCCAAAAGGAAAAAAGGAGCAAACCATTCGGAATATTGTCAAAATCATAAAAGGTATGTCCGGTAAATCCGGAATCATTTATGTTCAATCCAGAAAGTCTGCAGAGGAGATCGCCAAACTTTTAGTAGTCAACGATATAAAAGCAGCTCCTTATCATGCTGGTCTGGATGCAAAAACCAGATCTAGGACGCAAGACAATTTTCTAATGGAAGACGTGGATGTAATTGTCGCTACTATCGCTTTCGGAATGGGTATTGACAAACCTGACGTTCGCTTCGTCATTCATTATGATGTACCAAAGAGTATTGAAAATTATTATCAGGAAACGGGCCGAGCAGGTCGAGATGGGTTGGAAGGTCGATGTGTTACCTTTTATTCGCATCGAGATATTCAAAAACTAGAAAAATTCTTACGAGACAAGCCTGTTGCTGAACGAGAGATGAGTGCGCAGTTGATGCAGGAAATAATGGCTTATGCAGAAACGACATCCTGCCGCCGAAGATTTCTACTACATTATTTTGGTGAAGAATACCATGAGCGCAACTGTAATAAAATGTGCGACAACTGTCGCCATCCCAAAGAAAAAATTGAGGTTACTACCGAAATGCAGCAAGCCTTAGAAAGTATTGCTCAACTCAATGAAAACTATGTAACAAAAATTTTAGTTGATTTTGTTCGTGGAGAAGAAACGCAAGAAATGATTAGTTTTAAACATAATAAACTTAGTCATTTTGGAATTGGAAAAGATAAAGATGCTAATTTTTGGAACTCTATATTTCGACATGCCTTATTAAATAATCTAGTTTATAAGGATATTGAAAATTATGGTTTATTGAAATTTACAGAAAAGGGGCACGACTATTTAAAAAATCCTTTTGCACTTAAAATTCCTTTAAATCATAATTATGAAATTGAGCTAGCGGAAGAGGATTCGAACACATCAGCCGGAAAGTCTGCTGTTTTGGATCGTACGCTCATGAGCATGTTGAAAGACCTTCGAAAGCAGTTGGCTAAAGAAAAAAATATTCCCCCTTTCGTTATTTTTCAAGATCCTTCTTTGGAGCACATGGCAACCATGTATCCTATCTCTCTCGAAGAGATGGGCAACATTACTGGAGTGAGCAAAGGGAAAGCGATGCGATACGGAAAACCGTTTACCAGCATGATTGCTGAATATGTAGAAGAAAATGATATTGATCGCCCAACGGATTTTGTTGTAAAACAGGTAGCTAATAAATCAAAAGTTAAAGTAAATATTATTCAAGGTATCGATCGAAAAATACCATTATCGGATATTGCATCTTCCAATAACCTGAGTATGGAAGAATTGCTACACGAAATGGATATGATTGTAGCATCTGGGACCAAGGTCGATATCAATTATTACATTGATGACAATGTAGATGAATATTCAAGAGATGATATTCTTGACTATTTTATGGAAGCTGATTCAGATTCCATGGACGAAGCTTATGCTGAATTGAAAGAGGACGATGTTACTTTAGAGGAGATTCAGTTGATGAGAATTAAGTTTATGTCCGACATGGCAAATTAAAATTAATCCAAAGCATAAAAAATAGCTGAAAGGTCTAAAGCTCCTTTCAGCTATTTTTTTACTCAAATAAATATGAAAATCATTATTATTAACGGACCAAATCTAAATTTACTCGGGAAGCGAGAAACGGAGATTTATGGTACGGAATCCTTTGAAACTTATTTCGAAGGACTAAAAGGAAGATTTCCTGCGATCGACCTGGAGTATTTTCAAAGCAATCACGAAGGCGCTATTATTGATAAATTACACGAGATAGGCTTCTCTTATCAAGGAATCATCATCAATGGCGGTGCTTACACTCATACATCTATTGCAATCTCTGATGCTCTTGGAGCTATCGAATCTCCAGCTATAGAGGTACACATTTCAGATATCCACGCCAGAGAATCTTTTCGACATCATTCTTATTTTACCGTTAAGTGTATTGGCTTTTATTCAGGAATGGGTTTAAAAGGTTATGAAGCCGCGCTTCAACAATTAATAGATGCATCCGCAGGTTAATTTTTTTCACCTTTAATCAACTACGGTCCAAAAATTGGTTTTTTCAAATTGAGATCTAACATCCTGAGTCGATGTTTTTTTCCAATCTTATACTTTTTATATTTAAAAATCTTTTTAATCAACCACCCGACTACGACAGCGGTGGCCGGAATGATCACGGTATCCCATCGGAGTTCCCAACCAACTAAAGTGCCCGCGGCAGAAAAGAACAACCAACTTCCTGCAAAATAATACAATTGTCTTCCTACACTACCCGACCATTTTTTTCGCTTCCGCAGTGTTTGAACATCATCCATTCTTATATACCGATTGGCAAAAAGAATAATATTTTCATCGATAATAAGGTCCTGAATCGTACCGGTATACCAGGTCTTATCCCCTTTGAGGCGATAATTAATATCATCTCCGATATAGTATTTAACAACCTTAAGGCTTCCCCTTTTTTCTATCTGAAGGAACTTCTGTCCAAAAAGCATATTGGAAAACCCCAGTAATAAAACAAGTCCTAGTAATCGCATAATTCAGATCTATTTTTTGTAAAGTATAAATTATACCGTGACAGGTTGGTTGGAATTAAAAATAAATTTAGACTTTAACTTTTTTCAAGAACATTTTGATCCATTTTTGAGTCGCTTTAAAAATCGGATCGTATGGTAATTCTTCCTTTCCAATATAAACCACAACCAATGCAAAAGCTTGCTGTTCTTCTAATTGAATAGCTTCATAAATAAGGTGCTTATTGAGTCGGTAAGCTTCTCTAATTCTTCTTCGGATTTTATTGCGTTGCGCAGCTTTAGCAAACCGCCGCTTAGGAACAGACTGAGTAAATTGAATTGGAAAGGAATGAGTTTCGGGCGGATCAACTGCGATCCAGGCTATTCGAAGTGGGTAAGCGATAAATGAGTGTCCCTCTTCAAAGATTCTCTCTATGGTTTTTCGGCTTTTAAGTCGTTCGTTTTTATGGAAAGTGAAAGAAGCCACGTAAAGAAGTTTAAATCGGCCTTAGACTTGGAAAATCATAGCCAGGAGGTTATTTACAGGAAAACCCGACTTGCTAACAGCAATGCCGGGTCTCTATATTTTAGAAGCCTGAAAAACAGACTAATTATTTCACTGTTCTTTCGTCAGACACCGTAAGCTTTGCACGACCTTTTGCTCTTCTTCTCGCTAATGTCTTTCTTCCATTCTTGCTGCTCATGCGAGAACGAAACCCATGCTTGTTAGCTCTTTTTCTTTTGGATGGTTGATAAGTACGTTTCATTGTAATAAATTTTAGAATTATCCGCTTTTAAGTAGAATAGTCAAAATTTAATTCTTTGACCTTGTCTAAAAAGCCCGACAAAGGTAAGTTTATTTTATTAATTTCACAAACTCAAAAGGCATAAAAAGAGGCTAAATGATTAATCACTTAGCCTCTTTTTTTATTTTTAAGCTATAAATCAGTTTTTAGCCATTCATAGAAGCTAAAAACTCATCGTTTGACTGTGTATGCAACATTTGTTTGCGTAAAAACTCCATTGCCTCATCTGGCTTCATATCAGCAAGGTGCTTTCTAAGAATAAACATTCTTTGAAGTGCATCTTTATCCAATAATAGGTCTTCACGACGCGTGCTTGATTTGGTAAGATCGATAGCTGGGTACATTCGTTTGTTGGCCAAAGAACGATCCAACTGAAGCTCCATATTACCGGTACCTTTAAACTCTTCGAAGATAACTCCGTCCATTTTGGATCCAGTATCAATCAAAGCAGTTGCCAGGATAGTTAATGAACCTCCATGTTCTATATTACGCGCTGCTCCAAAGAATTTCTTAGGTTTATGCAGTGCGTTTGCTTCCACACCACCAGAAAGTACTTTTCCACTTGCTGGAGCTACGGTATTGTATGCTCTTGCTAAACGTGTAATCGAATCAAGTAAGATTACTACATCATGACCAGTTTCTACCAATCGTTTTGCTTTTTCTAAAACAATACCAGCGACACGTACATGATTATCAGCAGGCTCATCGAAGGTAGAAGCTACCACTTCAGCATTAACACTACGCTTCATATCTGTAACCTCCTCAGGACGCTCATCAATCAATAATACGATTAGGTAACACTCCGGGTGATTTTTAGCAATTGCGTTAGCTATATCTTTTAGTAAAAAGGTTTTACCTGTTTTTGGTTGTGCGACGATTAATCCTCTTTGTCCTTTTCCAATAGGAGTAAAAAGGTCAATCATTCGGTTTCCATAATCTTTTCCATTAGACGCTGAAGTCAATGTAAATTTTTCTGTTGGAAACAATGGGGTCAGATAATCGAATGGCACTCGGTCTCTGATATCTTGAGGTGCAAGCCCGTTGATCATCGAAACTCTTAAGAGCGCGAAGTATTTTTCTCCTTCTTTTGGAGGGCGAATAGCTCCTCTAACAGTGTCACCTGTTTTCAAACCAAATAATTTGATCTGAGAAGGTGATACATAAATATCATCCGGAGAAGTCAGATAATTATAATCAGAAGATCGAAGGAAACCGTATCCATCCGGCATCATTTCTAAAATTCCTTCTCCTTCAATAATACCATCTAACTCTACATTAAATTTCTTGCCATCATCCTGATTACCAGAAGATTTATCTCTTGATCGTTGATCTCTATCATTTTGACGAGATTGGTCATTTCGTGCTGGCGCTTCTTTTCTTGGTGCTTCCCTCTTCTCAGCAACAGGCGCTTCTTTTTTTACAACTTCTGCTTCTGGCTCTTCTTTTTTCTCAACTACAGGCGCTTCTTCTTTTACAGCTTCTGGTTCAGGCTCTGGTTCTGGTGCTTTATTTTCTTTCTTGCTAAATAATTCATGTTTCTTTTCCTCAGCAGGAACTCTTTTTCTAGGACGCTTCTTTCGATCTGAGCTAGAATTGTCATCTTCAGAATTGGACGCTTTTGAATCTTTTGAGGAAGTGCTTTTAGCTTTTGGAGAGGCAGGGTTTGAATCGTTATCTTTATTTTCCTTAGTCAATGCTTGTTGATCCAGGATTTTATATATCAACTCTTGTTTATTCAGTTTCTTATAACCTTCTAAACCTAATCGATCAGCTAATTCTCTTAATTCAGGAACTAGCATATCATTTAACTGAAGTATATCTAACATATTTACTGTTTATTGATTCTCTTTTCTTTTTAAAATTGATTAAAAAGTAACTGGTCGCTCGTAATATTTTTTTATTGGAAAAATTGAAAACGGGGAACCTTTTAATTTGAATTTGAATTGATCCTTGAATACAGCTATAATAAGACTGCCTTGTCTAATGATATTAAAGCTATAGTGGGAACTTATATAGATTTGAAAGTGACAACACTCAATTTTGCAGACTTATATTTTGTATTTAAAAAGGCGTGTAATCTTTTCTGACTTCGCAAAAATACATTTTATTTTTAAATTCAAATAGTATCTTTGCAAAAATTTAACGAAATCTTTAACAGATTGTTCGTTTCAACGTAAAAAAAATATCCCGTTGACATATTAACAACATATTTTATACCAAATTTATTGTAAAACCTATGCTACAAGTTAGTTTTATTAAAGCCAATAAGGACCTGTTAATCAAAGGATTGAAGATTAGAAACTTCTCTGAAGAGGATCTAGGGCTATTGGATGAGATCATCGAAAAAGATGATACCAGAAAGGCTACTCAAGCCAAATTAGATGATTTATTGTCTAAAAACAACCAACTTTCAAAAGAAATCGGTCAGTTGTTTAAAACAGGAAAACAGGAGGAAGCCAATCAAATGAAGCTAGAAGTAGCTGCAATGAAGGAGCAGACGAAGGCTTTACAAGAGCAAATGAATACTGCCAAAGGGCAGGTGGAAGAGCTTTTGTTAAAAATCCCGAACATGCCCCATCCTACTGTGCCTGCTGGCAATTCTGATGCTGATAATGAGGTCCGCAAAGATTGGTCAGGTGATTTACCTGATCTTGGAGCAGAGGCATTGCCACACTGGGAACTTGCAAAAAAATACAATCTAATTGATTTTGAGCTAGGTGTAAAGATTACAGGTTCTGGTTTTCCATTATTTCGAGGAAAAGGCTCAAAATTGCAACGGGCTTTGATCAATTTCTTTTTGGATGAAGCACATGAAGCAGGATACGAAGAAATTATCCCTCCGCTTTTAGTCAATGAAGCATCTGCACGTGGCACTGGTCAATTACCAGATAAAGAAGGTCAAATGTATCATGCTACGGAAGACAATTTATATTTGATTCCTACTGCTGAAGTTCCTATCACCAATATTTTGCGAGATGTTATTTTAGACGAAAACGATTTTCCGATCAAGCTTACAGGCTATACGCCATGTTTTAGGAGAGAAGCAGGAGCTTATGGAAAAGATGTTCGGGGCTTGAATAGAGTACATCAGTTTGATAAAGTAGAAATTGTGCAGGTTGCACACCCCGATAAATCATACGAAGTGCTGGAACAAATGCTTTTACATGTTGAAGGGCTTTTACAAAAATTAGAGCTACCTTATCGTATTCTTAGGCTTTGTGGTGGCGATTTAGGCTTCACTTCTGCTTTAACCTTTGACTTTGAAGTATACAGTGCAGCACAGAAAAGATGGCTCGAAGTTAGTTCAGTTTCTAATTTTGAAACCTATCAAAGTAATCGATTGAAATTACGTTATCGTGGTGAAAACCGAAAAACACATTTTGCACATACTTTAAACGGAAGTGCTCTTGCTTTAGCAAGAATTGTTGCTGCTTTGTTAGAAAATAATCAAACTGCAGACGGAATAAGGGTTCCAAAAGCACTTCAAGCTTATACTAAATTTGACATAATTAATTAATAAATGTTATAATAAACTAAATTGCATTTAAACATGTGACTAAATAGTTTGTACTATAGTCATAATAATTGATTAAAAACTCTAAAAATTTGTTCTATGTTTAGTTCTGGATATATGATTTACATGATTCTTGGTGGTGTCCTGTCTTTTATCGGGATGATCGTCAGTAATCGACTTAAAAGTAAATTCAATCATTACAGTAAGTTTACCCTTCAAAATGGAATGTCGGGTAAAGAAGTGGCTGAGGCAATGCTTCAGTACTATAATATACATGATGTAAAAGTGGTTCCTTCAAAAGGAATGCTTACCGATCATTATAATCCATTAACCAAGACGATTGCTCTAAGTGAACCTGTTTATGGTGCACGGACTGTTTCGGCAGCAGCAGTTGCTGCACACGAATGTGGTCACGCAGTTCAACATGACACAGCTTATAGCATGTTGAAAATGCGGTCTGCAATTGTACCTTTTGTTAAGTACGCATCCATGTCGCAACAATATTTATTGATGTTTGCTTTAGGAGGTATCGGAATGGGATTTGGACCAACTTTATTATTTATTACGATTATCGCTTTCTCAATCACCACCCTATTTAGTTTCATTACTTTACCAGTTGAATTTGATGCAAGTAAGCGAGCATTAGTGTGGTTGGATGAAACAGGGACGACCACTGAAGTGGAACATGAAGGTGCAAAAGATGCTTTATGGTGGGCAGCGATGACTTACGTTGCAGGAGCTTTATCTTCTCTTGTTATTTTATTATTCTTAATCTTACGTTACGCAAGTAGCGACTAAAAAATATTTATCTTTTCAATTAAAAAGCGGTAGCACAAAGTGTTTCCGCTTTTTTTATTTTTTCTTGTTTCCGAAAGCAAATGGTATAAAGAATTATCAGACAGGAAAATAAAAATATAAAAAAAACACAGGTGATTATTTTGTAATTTGTAAAAAACTGTAAATCTGCTGATTATGTACTTAACTTTTCTTTTCGTTTAATGCTCAAAAAATCAAACTAAAGTTTTTAATTCATGACAAATTCAGTACTTTAGCGTACAGTATACGAATAACACACCTTACATCACAAAATGTCTGAATTTCAAAAAAGACGATTCATTTTTATTGACTTTGAAAACCTAAAAAAAGTCAAATTCAAAAAACTTGAAAAAGTTTGCGATCGGGTTTTTATTCTCATTGATGCTAAGGAAACAAGTATACCTTTCAACCTTGTTCAACAAATCCAACGACTTGGAAAATCTGTTCGCTGGATTCCAATTCACAATCCTAATAACGGTGACCTTAATTATCACATCGCTTTCCTGATGGGTAAGTTTCATCAAAAGATTGACAAGCAAACAGAGTTTGCAATATTATCTAATGACTCCTCCTTTGACCCTTTAATTAGTTTCATAAATTCGCAGGCAAGGAGTTGTATTCGTGTGCGCACTAAAAAATCAAACGCCCAAAAAAAAATAATTCAGATTCCGAAAAATGAATCTAAAAAAGCCGGAAAGGCTGCTGCTGATTTAGAGAAAAGATATCTTGAAGCTGCCTTCAAAGGAAACATCGAAAATACGGCAACTGAGACGATCCGTCGAATGAAGCGAACCGGAAAGCGGCCAGAAGAATTATCTATGCTCCGTAATTATATTATCCTTTATAATCAGGAACTAACGAAACGAGGAAATGTAGATGACATCATCCAGCAAATGGAAAATGATAAAAAAATTGCTGTTCGGGGAAGAGCGGTTACTTATCTTTTTTAAACCAATTTTCAACCTCACCATTTCAATATCATTCTGCATATATTGCCGAAATAACTTAGTTTATTTCTAAAGTTATTTTTAGGGTCCTTATATATTTTTTATCCCATTTTCATTACTTTAGCACGAAAGATTCGTATATATAGTGAATTCTTTACCTTGCGATCTTGTTTTTCGCCTTGTAAAGAAGCTTTTTTTAACAAATTTTATTTTATGATTGAAGAAATCAATGCCAATTTTACACAGGCTAAACAAAATATGGATGAGACGATAGAGCATTTAAATGCGGAACTATCTAAGATTAGGACTGGAAAAGCCTCTCCCGCTGTTCTCAAGGGGATTTTAGTGGAATACTATGGCAACCCTACCCCTTTAAGTCAAGTGGCTAACCTTGGTACTGCTGACGCCAAAACATTAACCATTCAACCTTGGGAAAAGAACATGCTTGGTCCAATTGAACAAGCTATTTTTGCTGCGAACCTTGGTCTTACGCCTCAAAATGACGGAGAAATCATTCGTATTAGTATCCCTCCATTGACAGAGGAGCGACGTAAAGAAATGGTCAAACGTGCTAAAGCGCAAGGAGAAGAAGCCAAAGTAAGTCTTAGACGTGCTCGCCATAAGGTGATGGATTTTATTAAAAAAGCCGTTAAAGATGGTTTTCCAGAGGATGCCGGAAAGCGAAAAGAAGAAGAGATTCAGAAGTTAGTGGACCAGTATGGAAAAAATGTCAACACGACTGTTGATGCAAAAGAAAAAGATATTATGACCGTATAATATTATTTAAAAATAATTTAAAATCCAGGTAGTCATTGATTGCCTGGATTTTTTATTGGAGTTGATAGACCTCTATTCGATTTGCTTTACGAATACAAACACGGTTCTTCTGAATTAACACCTCATCTGATGCATTCAGTTCAACAGGTAGTTTGATTTCTTTTTGACGCAAGGATTGAATATGATAAGAAAACATTTTTTTATCCTTTTTAAAAAGCAATTGATTGTCTAGAACTTGAAACTGATCCAAACCTTTCAGATTTAAAACGCTATCGTATTCTCCAAAAATATTAAATACAATAATCCCATACTCCGGGTCATTGACAAAGACCGCATTCTCTCGTTCGATAAGAAAAACTGGTTTTGGTTTATGATTCATTTGCAAATTAAGGTCAACACTTTGTCGCAAAACTGTACCATTCCGATTTATCTTTTTAAGCTTAAACGCCACCTCATCAAATAGCCAGATGTTATTATCATTTGAGGTACCAATAGCTTTTACCTGAATAAAATTTAGATTAGAAAGATCAAAATTCCCTGTTTCATTCATCGTACGATCGAGTGTAATCACCGAAAGAAAATCCGGATAGTACAATAAGATATTAAAAGGATCTGTGGCATCGAGATGTGTCAGGTTATCTAGATAATTATTGGTGTACCTAAAAACTTCTTTTCCTTTCGAATCAAATTTGATGATCTCATTTTTATCTGTTACCGTATAAAACTGATTGAGTTTATCCGTTGCAAAGTATTTTGCTTTTACAGGAATAGAAAACAATAAATCTTTAGACACGATGACTTCATCATCTTCGATTATTTCTTCGACCGGCTCTGCCGAGGACGGTGCAAACTTTGGTGTACAGCTTACTAGAAATAAAAGACTGTATAGGATATATTTATACATAAAAGTGAATTCCTTATTGACAAAAAAAACATTGCTTTTATAATTCATCAGGAGCGGATCACTTTGCCTTCTTCATTTTCAAAAAACCGAAGCTCCAGTTTTTCTCCATCAAAAACTGCGTAGGAATTAAAATTCATCCATTCCCCCAGGTTTATATAACGACTCTTTTTGTTTTTTAGCGTGAAGTCCAAGGGAAGATGTCTATGACCAAAAATAAAAAAATCGGCATATTGCTCTTCTACTTTTTTATTGGCATAAGTAAGCAACCATTCCTCCTCTTCGCTTTTAAAGTCATCTTTCCCTAAATTAGCATCTCTACTTTTTCCAGACCAAAAGTTAGCTAGTTTAATTCCAAAATTAGGATGCAGACGAGCGAATAGCCATTGGCAAATCTTATTCGAAAAAATCTTTTTAATAAATTTATAGCCATAATCTCCTGGCCCTAGACCATCTCCGTGTCCAATAAAAAATGTTTTCCCTTTTATTTCTCGAAGGATAGGTTGACGATAGGTTGGAATATTTAATTCTTCTTCAAAATATTTAAACACCCACATGTCATGATTGCCAATAAAGAAATAGATCGGAATTCCGGCATCTCTCAACTCTGCTAATTTCCCTAAAACCCGAACATAGCCTTTAGGTACAACAGTAGAATATTCAAACCAAAATTCAAAAACGTCTCCCACCAAATAAATAGCTTCTGCATCCTGTCTGATCATTTCCAACCATCGGACAATTTGCTGTTCACGTTCTCTACTAGTGTATTTAGCATCTGCCCCAAGATGAAAATCAGAAGCAAAATAGATTTTTTTGGACATGGTGATTAAATTCAATTACATTTTTCCACTTTGGGTACTCCTTCTACAAATACGGAATTTCTAGAATTTATAAAATCATCCATAATTGAAGGTTTTGAAAATAAATTTAAACAGGTTCTTATTTTGTCTTAAATTTAGCAATTATTTATTACATCATAAATTCCTCTTCTCGTGGATTTAAATTTAAAAAACAAAAATGCTTTGGTTTGTGGTAGTAGCCGTGGAATTGGTAAAGCTACAGCAATCGAACTCGCAAAACTAGGCGCTAATATTACTTTAGTAGCAAGAAGTGCCGAAATGCTCTCTGATGTTAAAAATATATTAGACGTGTCAAAAGATCAGCATCATGATTTTTTGGTTGTTGACTTCACAAACATTCAGGATTTAAAGAAAAGAATCCATACACTGGCAGCCACCAAAGCAATTCATATTCTCATCAATAATACCGGAGGACCTCCCGGTGGACCTTTAATAGATGCTTCAACGGAGGACTTAGGTCAAGCGTTCCAAAATCATATTATGTGTAATCATTTATTAGTGCAAACTCTTGTTGGTGGAATGAAAGCTAGTAACTATGGTCGAATTATTAATATCGTTTCTACTTCTATTCGTGAACCGATTATGGGTCTTGGTGTTTCAAATACTATACGAGCAGCTGTTGGAAACTGGGCGAAGACCTTAGCAAGTGAGTTAGGCGCTTTTGGGATTACAGTAAACAACGTCCTTCCTGGATTTACAGATACGGAACGACTTGGAGAGATCATGAAACATTATGCAAAAAAATGGGATAAACCGGAAGAAGAAGTTTTAAAGATCATGAAAGGCTACGTTCCTATAGGCCGATTCGCTGACCCTTTAGAAATTGGTGGCGCCGCTGCTTTTTTAGCAACTCCTGCTGCTGCTTATATTACTGGATCAAACTTCACTGTTGACGGTGGAAGAACAAAAACACATTAAACTTAAAGAATATGAAATCATTACAACAACTCTTCACATCATTGGCCTTCTTGGTTTTACTTAGCTGTGGGGGCACATCCGCCGAAGATAAAATATTGCATCAAGCTGCAGATTTACACAACGAGGCAATGCAGATAAAAAAGGAAATAAATCCAACCCTGGAAGAACTCCGACAATTGAAAAATGGCATTCAAGTTCAAGGAAGGGAACTCACATCGGCAGAAATTAATTTCACTAAAAAAGTGGAACGCCTGGAAAGTTCTTTGCAGTATTGGGAAGAAAACCATATTGAAGTGCCTGGCTTTGAACACCATGATCACGACCACAGCGGACATGATCACAGTCACGACCATAGCCACGGAAGTACAGGTTATCAACTCCCTGCAAGTGATCTCTTGATTATTCAACAAGAGTTTAGAGATTCCATCAATTCAATAAAGCATAGACTAAAATATCTTTTGGACCATGCACCAAAATAAAGATTAGTTCAAAAAAAAAACAGGGTGATAGTTCTTTTACCATCACCCCGTTTATTTACACTCGGGAATTTAAAGTTCTTTATCTAGGAAGGCCTAAACCTTCTTACTTTTTTTTGCTGTAATTTGCGACGTTTTCCTTTTCGAAGTTGTCCACGTCTTGCAGCCGTTTTCTTTGCATCTAATGCAGCTCTTTTTCTTCCACCTACTCTTTTGTTTTTAACGGTTCGATTTTGTCTATTCAAAGATGTCGCACGTCTTTCCTTAATAGCTTTTCGCTGCAGGCGTCTTTCCTGATGCGCTCTTTTTCTTGATACTCTCTCTGCTTTAGTAGCAGCGGGAGCCATTTGAGCATCTTTCTTTTCAAAATGTACCTTCTTACCGTGTCGTGAAATGGGTGTGTCTTGTGCCTGAGCTGCTGTCGCTACAAAAGCTAAAATAAATAGTCCGAAAATTATTCTTTTAATTGTCATGAGCATAGATTTTCGTGAATTAAAATACAGAAATCAAAACTTGTAAACTTTATTGAAAATAGCTTTGTATCTGTATATTTGCTAGCTTTGACCAAGAGGATTCATTCTCGTTTAAACAAAAGATCCGTTTTAAGCATTCTTTAACAAAAACACTTCTTAAAATTGCCTAGAACTGTATTTAGCCAAATAATCTTCGATTTATGAAAAAAATAGAACACATTGGAATTGCTGTAAAAAGTCTGGAGGAAAGTAATTTACTTTTTGAAAAACTATTAGGTAAAGCGCATTATAAAATTGAAGAAGTAGTCTCAGAACATGTCCTGACCTCTTTTTTTAAAGTTGGTCCTAATAAAATTGAGCTGCTTGAAGGTACAGATCCTAGTAGTCCTATTTCTAAATTTATAGATAAAAAGGGCGAAGGCATACACCATATTGCTTTTGAAGTAAAAGATATCAATAAGGAAATGAAACGACTTGAAAAAGAAGGTTTTCGTCTATTAAATGAAAAGCCTAAACGAGGTGCAGATAATAAACTCGTTTGTTTTGTTCACCCCAAAAGTGCAAACGGCGTGCTCGTTGAACTTTGTCAAAGCATAAAATAGGT
>CAYXQH010000073.1:4491-14490 GCA_964467425.1 uncultured Saprospiraceae bacterium | reverse complement strand
CTTCGGTGGTTTCCTCTTTTTATTTGCCCTAATTTTTAAATCGTAATGAATTCTGCTATTTTCGTGGGTCAAATTTATCTTTTACTAAGAAAACAAACAAAATGAAAATACTAGAAGGAAAAGTTGCGCTTATTACAGGAGGGTCAAGAGGTATCGGTGAAGCGATTGTTCGAAAATTTGCAGAACAGGGAGCAGATGTTGCTTTTACTTATCTGTCATCAGAAGAAAGAGCGAAAAATGTTGAATCTGCTTTAAAAGACTTAGGAAGCAATGCGAAAGCTTACCAATCTGATGCAAGTTCTTACCAACAAGCTGAAGAGCTGATCAAAGCAGTGTTGGAAGATTATGGAAAAATTGATGTCCTCATTAATAATGCTGGAATTACCAGAGATACACTCATGCTCCGAATGAATGAAGAACAATGGGATCAGGTGATTCAAACCAATCTTAAATCTGTTTTCAATTTAACAAAACATGCGCTTCGATCAATGCTAAAAGCGCGAAGTGGTTCAATTATTAATATGAGCTCCGTTGTCGGTGTTTTTGGAAATGCTGGACAAGCGAATTATGCAGCTTCGAAAGCTGGAATTTTTGGTTTCACCAAATCTATCGCAAAAGAAGTAGGCTCCAGAAGTATTCGTTGTAATGCGATTGCTCCAGGTTTTATAGAAACAGACATGACCCAGGATCTAGATGAAAAAACTAAAGAAGCTTTTCTTGCAGGTATTCCTTTAAAAAGATTAGGACAAGGAGCAGAAGTTGCAGATGCTTGTTTGTTCTTAGCTTCTGATATGTCCACCTATGTGTCCGGGCAAACCCTGAGTGTTTGTGGAGCTTTGAATTGTTGATTATGATATTAGAGAAATATGGTTATATAGTTATTTAGGTTATGTAATTATAGCTCACATAACTATATAACTCACATAACTATATACACAAAAAAAAATAGCGTTCAGCTATTGATTTAATTTTAAATAATTGTTTTGTATCGCTACTCATGTTATAAATAACTGATATGTATTTTAAAAAAAACGTGTTCCTCCTTTTTTTACTTACACTTACTGGTTTAGCTTTTTCTCAAACTGTTCCGGATTATGGAATGACTAAAGAGCAAATAGAATTACTAAACCTGGATTGTTTACATCAAAAAGGGTTTACTGGAAAAGGAGTGACGATTGCGCATTTTGATGATGGGTATGATGGCTTTGACCAGATAAAAGCATTCGAATATGCTCGTGTCAATAATTATATGAAAGGTCAATACGATTTTCAGATTGATGCAAAAATGAAATACAAGGGGAATGGATCACACGGAACAAATACCTTATCGATTGTGCATGGTTATTTGCCAGGAGAATATATTGGAACAGCCTATGATGCTAATATGCTCTTAGCTCGAACAGAGTACACTCCGACAGAGACGCATAAAGAGGAAAAAAACTGGAAGTATGCAGTGGATTGGGCGTTTGAAAACAATGCAGACATTATCACCAGCTCACTTCAGTATAATAACTTTGATGAAGGAGAAGGAAATTATACCTACAAAGATTTAGATGGGAACACTTCTATCATTGCCAAAGCCGCAGATTATGCAGCTGCAAAAGGCATTTTAGTCGTAACGATTCAAGGGAATTTTGGTACCAGTGATTGGTATTATTTAGCAACACCTGGAGATGCAGATTCCGTTTTGACAGTAGGAGCAGTCGGTGTTGATGCCAAAAAAGCAGGCTTTTCTTCTTATGGCCCTTCAGCTGATGGACAAGTCAAACCAGATGTTATGGCGGTTGGTTTTCAAACCACAATCATCGAGCCTTCTGGCGATATTCGTAAAGGCAATGGAACCTCATTTGCAGCACCTTGCATTGCAGGGATGGTCGCCTGCCTAAAACAAGCGCATCCACTACGTTCGAATATGGAGATTATCACAGCGGTACGCCAAAGTGCCGATCGCTATGCAAATCCTGATAGTAAAGGTGGTTATGGTTATGGTGTACCGGATGCTTGTAAAGCGCATGATATTTTAACCGATATGGATAGCAATTTCTTGGATGCAAAGGCTTGGAAGACGACGACTAATTATAAATATAAGGTTAAAAAATGTAAAGTAAAGCTTAAAAAGAACTCCGCTTTAAAAGGTACGATGGAGTTGTATAATACACTCGAACAAAAAGTAAGTAGCCAAGCCTGGCCGGCCAGAAAAATAAAAACCAAAAAATTAGCGAAAGGAAATTATAGTCTACGTTTACTAGACCAAAATGGAAATATCGTTACTGTAGAAAACTTCTTGAAAAAATAGTCTCAAGAGTTCTCTATGATTTTTATTTAATGTTTTTCTTATTTCGGCCCTTTAATCGCTGTGCCTCCGTGTTTCCCCTGTGGCTCTGTGTTTTTATTTTCACGATAGGGGCAATGCAAAAAGTAAGAAGTTAATAAAAATCAAAAGCTAAAAATCATAATTTACCTCGACCTCTTTCCCGAGCTCAACAGACTGTTTAATCGCATCAACAATTTGCATGTCAATTAAGCCTTCTTCTCCAGAGGCTAGAATCGGCGTATTATCAAAAATGTTTTTTGCAAAAGCATCCATCTGCGTTGTTTGCTGAAATTCTGCTGCTTCTAGTTTTTCAACGTTCTGATTCCAGGTTTGCAATCCAGTAATCGCATTCGCTGCAAAAGCAGGCTGTAACTCGAGATATTCATTCCCTCTTGAAACATGCAGACGATCTGAATAAGCAGAGAAACTAACTGTAGAATTACAGACGGTATTATCACTAAACCGCATTTGATAAACATAAGTGCCAAAAATATCTTTGTACATATTAGGATCGTCCTTATAAGCTTGTCCAATAACGCTCACTGGATTTTCACCTGCCGCTCGTCGCGCAGCCTGGATGGTATAAACACCCAAATCCATAATTGCTCCACCACCACCCATTTTTTGATCAATTCGCCAAAGTCCTTCTCTTGCCATATCGAATGACAGGCTGGCTTCGATTAATTTCAATCTTCCGGTGAATGGTTTTTGAGATTCTTCTATCAATTTCAAATGATGAGGTTCATAAAAAAGGCGATAACCTATTTGCAGTTTTTTATTTGCCTTTTTTGCAGCGGTAATCATGTCTTTACATTCCTGTGCATTCATGCCCATCGGCTTTTCACAAATCACATGCTTACCTGCTTTTAAAGCTCGAATGGTATATTCAGCATGCATGAAATTAGGGAGGACAATATAAACGATATCAATAGCCGGATCATCAGCTAGTTTGTCAAACGTTTCATAATTATAAGTGTGCTCTGGTGAAAGACCATATTCGTTTTGCCACTTACCTTCCTTTTCAGGAGTACCGGTAACAATTCCTTTTAACTCACAAAATTGGGTATGTTTTAAAGCCGGTCCTAATTGACGAGTGGCATAGTTGCCCAGACCAACTAAAGCAACCCCAAGTTTAGTTTTAGGCTTTTTAAAATAAGAAGGCGTGTAAGGCGCAATAGCTAAGCCACCGCTAGCCAAACCAATATTTTTAATAGCTTCTCTTCTGGATACAGAACCCTTTTTCTTTTTCATAATATTTAATTTCTTCAATCATTCAATCATTCAATCGATTCCTACATTTCCAATTTTTTAAACAAAATATCCACTCGCCGATTCATCAACTGTCCATTATACGTATCATTGCTGTAAACCGGGCTGAGTTCTCCAAAATCTTTTTCAAAAATAAACTCTTCAGAAATACCATATTTTTTAATGAGCTGAATCACTTCATCCGTTCTCATATCCGAAAGCCACTGATTATATTCCAGGCTTCCAATATTATCAGTGTGTCCATGTACATAAACTTCATAAAGCTCAGGCTTTTTTAAGCTATCAATTATTTTCTGCAATTCAGCTTCCTGTTCCTGATCCACATAATAACTTCCACCTCCAAAAAAGATGCTCATCTTAACGATAGACTCATCGGTTTTTTGACCTTGAATAAAAGGAACAAAAGTAAAACAGCAGAATAATACGAGCATTAGTCTCATTCAAACAAGATAAGCAATCGAATGCTCCCAGTTGTTAAAATGAAAACATTTAACAAACACTAGATGTCCTTCAATCCTTCAATCCTTCAATCCTTCAATCCTTCAATCATTCAATCATTCAATCATTCAAGCCAAACGATCGTCTTCTTTAATCTCAGTGGCATATACTAAAATATAGTCGCCAATCTGTTCATATCGAATTTCAAATTGTGCATCGAATTCATCTTTATGAACACGTCCTTTTGCATGGCCGATTCGAAGATTGAAATTAAAAGGCTCTATTAGAATATGTTGTTTGAAATCTAATTTTTTTCGACCATAAGCTTTATACAAAGCTTCTTTTGCGCCCCAATAAACATGAAGGTGTTCTAGGCGATTTGCCTCCTTGAGGGTCCCTTGTTCTTTTTGACTTAAAAACTTTGGAACGATAGATTCTATCTTCGATACCATCTTTTGAATATCAATTCCAACTGCATGCGGAGCAGCCATGACAGTCACATATTCTCTTGAGTGACTAATGGATATATCATAGAAAGAATTTTCGAGATATGGCTTTCCAAACTCATCCTTTAAGCAAGCTCCTCTTTTCTGCCGACCAGACATCAAGTGGAGTAGCCACCGACTTGCAAGCCATTCTAATCGACGATGCCCTTTAATATGTAAAAGCAATTGCTCCTCTTTTGGCAATAAATCCATTTGTTCAACAAAGAATTTTTCATCCTCTTCGATTTTCCAAAGGCCAATCTCTCCAGCAGAATCCAGATTTTTGTGAAATATTAAAGCCACTAATTTATTTATTGTTTAAAAAAATGAAATTAAAAATAGTATAATTGTTAAGGTGATGGAAGAAGCTTATTTTAAGCTTAGCTGTATTGACAAATAAACCTAGGACATTATAAAAAATGATTTAAAGAGGATCAAGATTTTAAAGAGAGCTAAGTTTGAAGAGCTTTAGCCCTACTTCCTTGCTTTAACTATCTTTATATTGGTATTAAAATGTCCCTATTTATTATGGGTTTTCAGCAAACCTCTTATATTGATCCTATGATTCCTAATGTATGCATTTATTTTTATCAAATCAAAAAAGATATAGAATTTGTATAAAATTCAAATAAATAAACGAGCACAGCTGACTGGACATGAAGCCTCTGTTTTTGCTTTAGCCGAAGGAAGCGAAGAGCATTATGTTTTATCCGGAGGGGGAGAAGGCTGGGTAGTTCGTTGGGATTTAGAAAATCCGGAGTTAGGGAAATTAGTAGCTAAAGCCGGAGCTAATATTTATGCACTTTTTAATCTGCCAGAGCAAGATCTTATCGTTGCTGGAAATATGAATGGCGGTGTTCATTGGATGGATTTAAAGAATAAAGAAGCTTCCAAGGATATTCAGCACCATAAAAAAGGAGTCTATGCGATCAAAAAAATAGGGGAGCATATTATTACTTTAGGTGGAGAAGGTATGTTGACCAAATGGTCGATCGAAGAACGCAGGACTTTAGAAAGTTTTCATTTAACCAACCAGAGTTTGCGTGCCTGTGATTATAATAAAAAGCGAAATGAATTAGCTGTAGCTGCTAGTGATCATAATATTTACCTTCTGGACGCAGAAAGTTGGAGTATCAAACATGTTATTAGAGGAGCCCATGAAAATTCTGTGTTTACGCTAAAATATGCTCAGAATGGTGAACTTTTATACAGTGGAGGAAGAGATGCGCATCTAAATGTTTGGGCGATTGATCGCGAATTTGAAAAAATATCCAGCCAACCTGCTCATTGGTATACCATCAATAGCATCGCATTTCATCCAGAAGGACACCTTTTTGCGACTGCTAGTCGAGATAAAACTATAAAAATATGGGATTCCAGCTCTTTTCAATTATTAAAAGTCATCGAAACGATCAGAGATGCAGGACATATCAATTCTGTCAACGCTTTATATTGGTCAAGCTATAATAATTGCCTAATTTCGTGCTCCGATGATAGAAGCCTTATTGTATGGGATATAAGCAAGTTGGCAGGTGAATAAGTTAACAATATTCGCCCCTATTAACTTGCTAATTTGTACACTTACTAACTTGATAAAAAAACGCTAATGATCTTTTCTGATAAAAAAATACTAGCATCTATAGAACGTAAAGACATTGTAATTGAACCTTTTGACCGATCTGCTTTAGGAACGAATTCTTATGATGTACATCTGGCTAAGCACCTGGCGGTTTATACAGATGAAATTCTTGATGCAAAAAAACATAATCAAATTAAAGAAATCGAAATTGGACCCGAAGGCTTCGTCATTCAACCTGGTGTTTTATACCTTGGAGTGACAGAAGAATATACAGAAACACATACAGCCGTTCCTTTTTTAGAAGGCAAATCTAGTGTCGGTCGTCTTGGGATTGATATTCATGCAACAGCTGGAAAAGGAGATGTGGGGTTTTGTAATACCTGGACCTTAGAAATTTCATGTGTGCATCCAGTTCGCGTTTATGCAGGAATGCCAATTGGTCAACTCATTTACTTTGCAGTAGATGGAAATATCGAAAATTATTATAATAAAAAAGTAAACGCAAAATACAATCAACGTACTATCAAACCTGTTGAAAGTATGATGTGGAAGAATAAATTTTAATCTATTCCTATAAATGAATCTGAAAATAATCTCTGCTGGCGCGGGTTCGGGTAAAACGCATCGTCTTACCGAGGAGATGGTTGCGCTATTGAGCAAAGATGTTCGAGCGAGCGGAATTATTGCAACCACCTTCACAACCAAAGCTGCTGCAGAATTGCAAGAGCGTGTTCGGGTAAAGTTATTGGAAGAGGGGATGACCGATAAAGCAAATGAACTAACGAATGCACTCATCGGTACCGTTCATGGATTAGGGGTTAAATTATTAAAACGCTTTGCCTTCGAAGCTGGAGTCTCTCCTGAAGTAGCAATCATCGCAGATGAAGATCAGCAAATTCTTTTCAACAAATCTTTAGCGACTATTCTGACGAATGAATGGATTCAGAAAATGGATCGCTATAGTAATCGATTGGGTTTGAGTAAGAAAGAACCCTACGAT
This sequence comes from uncultured Saprospiraceae bacterium, assembly GCA_964467425.1. Taxonomy (GTDB): domain Bacteria; phylum Bacteroidota; class Bacteroidia; order Chitinophagales; family Saprospiraceae; genus JAHDHW01. The sequence continues at coordinate 7,405 of CAYXQH010000073.1, read as the reverse complement.
TGGCGAAAAGAGATTAAGAAACTCACGGATGCTGCAAGATCAAATGACTTTTCAATTGAAGTACTAGAAAAAAGTAAAAAGAACTCCTTCGAAAGTTTAGAACAATTTCTGGAACCTGTTTCTACCGAAAGTGCAGAAGCTCTAAATAACCGCTTATTAGAATTGTTGGATACGACTATTTCTACATTAGAAGGAAATGAAGATGCAACAAAAGTTACGGCAGGTGGTGCCAAAACCCTCAAGACTTTTCGAAATATACTTCAGGTAAAAGGAGATCTCAATTGGCACGAGTGGGCAAAGATTTCAAAACTTAAAGTAGGTGCAAAAAGTAGAGAAGACGTGGAAGCTCTAACTACTTTCGCATTAAGTCATGATGCACATCCTGAATTTCGAGCAGACATTAAAAATTTCATTGACAGTGTTTTTGATATTGCTATTGCTGCTTTAAAAGAATATGATTTATATAAAAAGCAAAGAGGCCTGATTGATTATATCGACATGGAAATCCATGTGAAGCGACTTTTGGATAATCCGGTGGTGGTAGAAGTTTTAGCAGATGAATTGGATTTGCTGATGGTCGATGAATTTCAGGATACCAGCCCTATTCAATTAGAAATATTTTTTAAACTTTCCAGAATTGCTAATTATTCCGTTTGGGTGGGCGATCCTAAACAATCGATTTATGGATTTCGAGGGGCTGATCCAAAATTAATGCAAGCTATAATTAGTGAAACAGGAGGGATTGATGAAAAAGATATTCAGGTATTTAGCTGGCGATCTAGAGAGGACATTGTCAATTTAACTAATGCATTATTTACAAAAGCCTTTGATGATCTTCCTGAAAACCAAATAGCCTTAAAACCAAAACGTACAAAGGAAGATAATCCTGATGATAAAAGATTTACAGCGGAACCGATTTTGATGAACGATGCGATCATCCATTGGCATTTCCAATCTGAAACGGAAGGTCGCTTACCGGGAAGTCCCTGGACAGAAAATTGTATTGCCCATGCTATAAAACGTTTGTTGGATGGAGAAAAAACAATTTACGATAAAGAGGAAGAGAAATATAGACTGGCAAAGCCCGGAGATATAGCTGTTTTATGTCGCGCGAATCATGAATGCCAGACTGTAGCAGAAGCACTCCACCGAGTAGGTTTGAAAGCAGCAATTGCTCGCGTTGGTCTCCTGGCAACAGCAGAATCAAAACTTATTCTTGCTTGTTTAAAATATATTTTAAATAAGTCAGATTCCCTTTCGGTTGCTGAAATTTTATTACTTGCCAGTGAGATTGAAATCGAAAAGATTATAGACGATCGATTGACTTATCTCGAATTAAAAGAGCAAAAAAAAGTGGATCACTCCTGGGCAGCGAAAGATCCGATCATCCAAATGTTGAATGACCTCCGTCCAAAGGTTCTGGAATTGTCGAGTGCAGAAACCCTTAATTTACTGATCGAACAATTAGAATTGCGCCGGATCATTATCCGATGGGGGAAAGTGGAGCAAAGGATGGATAATATTGATGTGATTCGAAAGTTTGCATTGCAATATGAAGAAGCTTGTAATCGATTGCATACTGCAGCTTCAACGCCAGGGTTTTTATTATGGTTGAATGAATTAGAGTCGAATGGAAAAGATACGCAAGGTTCCGGGAAAGGAGAAAATGCGGTGAACGTGATGACCTATCACAAAAGTAAAGGACTGGAGTGGCCGGTGGTGATTTGCCACAGCTTAGAAGGAAGGTTGCGAGATCAAGTTTGGGGGCTAAGCCTAATTGCGGAAAAAGAAAAAGTAGACCTCGATAATATTTTAGGAAATCGATGGTTACGTTATTGGATAAATCCTTATTCGGATCAACAGTCCGGAACAGCATTGATTGAAAAAATTAATAACAGCGATGTCAAAAAGGAAGTGACTAAAAAAGCTTTAAAAGAAGAAGCACGCTTACTATATGTTGGAATAACGAGGGCTCGGGATTATTTAATTTTTCCTACAAAGAAAACGGCAACCCGATGGTTAAATCGTTGCTGGCATAATGGAGCAGAAAATAATCCAACCATTACCTTTGATGATTCTGAGACACCCTGGGAATGGGATGGAAAATATATCGCAAAAGATACCTGGGATGGATTGATTTTTTCAAGAGACTTTACAACTGCAGATCAATCAGAAGATGCCATTCAGTATTTTGAAAAATCTAAAGGTGTCGAACCTTTTCAACCTTATAAAATTGATTTGAGTCAGGAGAGTTTTAATGATGAATTCGAGCAAACTATTTTATCGACAGACGTTTATCATGCACCAATAAAAATGCAAGAAGCGGAAGCGAATAGCTATCAATTAGCGAAAGCATTTAAAGCTTTTTTAACCGCCGATTATATTGAATACGAAAACAAGGATCGTTTGCAAATGGCAAAAAATATACTAGATCGATATGAGGTAGCAGAGGATAGTAGTCCAGAGTCGTTTGTCCAAAATTCAACCGCTTTTTATAATAAAATAGAAGAGCGCTTTTCGATAGTGGAAACTTTCCGGAAATATCCGGTTCGCTATATCTATAAAAATAGACTGTTCGAAAAAATAATTGATTTAGTGATCAGAACCAAAGAAGGTGTTATCCTTATTCAATATTCAGGATTTCATGGTCATCAGGATAAATGGAAGTCAAAAGTGCAGAAAGGAGAATTGCCGGATTTTTTATTTTTAGCAAAAAAAGCAATTCAGGAAATGTTTAATGAACCCGTCCTCAATACCTATGTGCATTTTGTGATGGGAGCAGGGATGATGGAAGTGGAGATTAAAAAGAAACAACAGAAAGGGCAGTTGAAATTGTTATAATGGTTTTTTAATCAATGTTTTAGACAATTATATTAGTTAATGCTTGTAAAATATTGATGATGAAAACGCTGTG
>CAYXQH010000073.1:0-4391 GCA_964467425.1 uncultured Saprospiraceae bacterium | reverse complement strand
CTGTGTCAAAAAATATTGGGCAATTAATTACTTAAACAAAAAAAGACCCATCTTTCGAATAGGTCTTGACAAAGTCATTATTGCAATTGCTCTCTCTACTTATTTTTAAATCGGATTAATTTGCGTAATTATTAACTCTTGCTCGCGGTTATCATTCATGCTACATTCTTTTGACGAAACCTTTTTTAAAAAGTAACAAGATCTAGAATAAATATTTTTAAATGAGTAAAAATTCCAGAATAGCCCTTTATGTGTTAATAGCAATAGCCTTTTTGGCACTGCTATTATATGGTGTTCTTTCTACAAAAAAACTCGATAAACTGGAAGAAAAGACCGTTGTATCCAATATCGATGGGTATATTTATGATGAAACGAAAGATAGTATTCAAGAAGCATTAGAGGAGGAGTTAGAAGATTTGGATGGGGAAGAGGTTACGGACGAAGACGACGATTTTGAAGTCTATGAAGAAGACGATGGCTGGGATGATGAAGAGGAAGAAGAAGTAAGTCCAGATGAATCAGAACCTATTGCAAATGATTTGAGAGAAGAAAAACTGGAAGAGTTATATGACAATAAAGTAAAAAAGGAAGAGCCAGAACCAGATGCTGAAATAGAGCCTGCTAAAAAGGAAGTAAAAGAAAATACCCAAGCCGAAGGAAACTATTTAGTGGTTATCGGTTCTTTTAAAAGTAAACGAAATGCCAACAAAAAATTAAAGAAATTAAAAGAAGCTAATGTTGAAGGTTCCATCATTCAGCTAAAGGGTTCTAAATTACAAACAGCAATAGCTGGTCGTTTTGAAAATAGAAGAGATGCTCAAAAACTTGCCGATAAATTAGAAAATGAATTCGATCTTCGTGCCATCGTAAAAAAGCTCGAATAATTTTAATCATAAAAAATCTAGAAAACGTAAAGATAATTTCAAAAAAATCTTTAAGTTCGTCTATCGATCTTACCTAAGTCAGTTTTAAAAAATAATGCTTCATTTCTATAACCCTGAAGCATATCCCACTATTTATTGCGCTGCAAAATTTAAAACAATGAACAAAACAATTTCACTATTCGTGTTTTTATGGCTGTTGGTATCAGTATCTCTCAAGGCACAAGATTATAAGCACCCTTTTCAGGATCCTAATCTTACCATTGATCAGCGAGTGAAAAACCTGGTCTCTTTGATGACACTCGAAGAAAAGGTTGGACAACTAATGTACACTGCTCCAGCAATTGATCGACTTGGCGTGCCTGCTTATAATTGGTGGAATGAATGCCTGCATGGTGTTGCAAGAAATGGAAAAGCGACCGTTTTTCCACAAGCAATTGGACTAGGTGCAACCTTTGATACAGATTTGATAAAACGAATTTCAACAGCCATCTCCGATGAAGCTCGAGCGAAATTTAATATGAATGTAGAACGAGGAAAACGGGACCGATATTTAGGCTTGACTTTTTGGTCGCCTAATGTAAATCTATTTCGCGATCCACGATGGGGTAGAGGCCAGGAAACCTATGGTGAAGATCCGTTTCATATTTCAAAAATTGGTGTCGCTTTCGTTCAGGGTTTACAAGGCGATCATCCAAAATATTTAAAAGCAGCGGGTATGGCAAAACACTTTGTCGTTCACTCCGGTCCGGAAGCTTTACGACATGAATTTGATGCAACGGTAAATGGTACAGACCTTTGGAATACTTATCTGCCAGCATTTGAAGCTTTGGTAACAGAAGCCGATGTTGAAGGGATCATGGGCGCGTATAATCGGACGAATGGTGACCCAATGTGTGCGCATCCTTTTTTAATGCAGGAGGTACTCCGCAAAAAATGGGGCTTTAATGGATATTATGTCTCAGATTGTTGGGCAATTGTTGATTTTCATAATGGGCATAAAATTACCAGCTCACCTGCTCACTCTGCAGCACTTGCGTTAAACAATGGTTGTAATCTCAATTGTGGAAATACTTATCCCAATCTTTTAGAATCTGTAGAACAAGGTTTGACGACGGAAGTGGAGATTGATAAAAATTTAAAAGAATTATTGCCAACTCGATTTCGTTTAGGTTTATTCGAGCCGAAAGGAATGGTGCCCTTTGACGAAATCGGAAATGAAGTTGTTCGTTCTCCTGAGCATTTGAAGCTTGCACGAGAAGCTGCGGTGAAGTCAATGGTTTTATTGAAAAATAAAGACAATACCTTACCTTTAAAAAAGGACTTACATTCTGTATTTGTCACAGGACCAGTTGCAACGGATGCACAGGCTTTGATGGCGAACTATTATGGTATCTCCGATAATCTTCGAACACTCATGGAAGGTATTTCTGCAAAAGTGTCTAATCATACGACTATTCGATATGTTCAAGGTTCTCTTTTAGATCGACCGAATGTAAATCCAATTGATTGGTTTTCATCAGAAGCAGAGGAAGCCGGTGTAACCATCGCTTGTATGGGAATCACGCAGCAACTCGAAGGCGAAGAAGGAGAATCTATTGCAAGTCCGACTGGAGGAGATCGCGACTATGTAGGTCTGCCGGCTCATCAAATTGACTATTTAAAATTGATGCGTGAAAAAGCTGGAGATGGAAAACTGGTCGTGGTAATCACTGGAGGTTCTGCAATCTCTGTACCGGAGGTTTATGAATTAGCAGATGCTTTAATTTATGCCTGGTATCCTGGAGAACAAGGAGGTGATGCTTTAGGGGATATTCTTTTCGGGGATGAAAATCCTTCTGGTCGCTTACCTGTCACAGTAGTAGAAAAGATAGAAGACCTTCCACCTTTCGAAGATTATAATATGAAAAACAGAACCTATCGCTATATGGAAAAGGATCCTTTGTTTCCATTTGGTTTTGGTCTCAGTTACAGTGACTATGCGTATAGCAATATTAAATTGAGTAAGAAGAAATTTAAGAAAAAACCGCTGACGGTTTCCGTTGATGTGAAAAACATGGGAACAATGGATGGTGAAGAAGTGGTGCAGTTATATATTCAGTTTGAAAATGAAAAAGCGAATGGCCCTAAGTTTACTATGAAAGGATTTCAACGAGTTCAGCTCAAAGCAGGTGCCTCTAAAACAATTAGCTTTGAAGTAGGAAAAGAACAACTCTACCGATATGATGAAAAAGGAAATCGATATATACCTAAAGGTAATTTTAAAGTGATGATCGGAGGGGCCTTGCCAATCGAACGATCAAAAGAGCTTGGAGGAAGTGAATGGCTTGAAGCAACAGTAAAAAATTAAACTGAATAACCTGAGTCAGCAATAGGGTTTATATTATTTTTCCAATGCTTATCGAGCATCTGGTTGATATCTTCAAGATCCTGGATCAAATCTAAAAATGGATTTTGAGGCTTTTTTAAACGTAATGGGATTATTTTTGCCTGTTGGATTTTGCTTTTAATTCCTTGCTTTTTCATAAGATCAAACGAAAGTTGTGTGTGTAAATAAATAGTTCCAGACAAAGAAAACAAATTGAATTCATAAAAAACTTACCCATTTGGGTAAGTTTAGAAAATAATTCCTAGCCATTTCTTCAATAAAAATTATATAATATTTCCGATATTTAACCCTATAACACACTTTAGCACCTTCCCGAATTCCGAAATTTGAGCTTATTGCTGAACATTATTTTAGGTAAAACTTGAATAAGGTATCATAATTGAGCTATTTTTGTATTAGAGAATTTATTTTCAAACTTTAAATATTAAACACTATGAGCCGTATTTTGAGATATCTATTGACGATTGTTTTAATTATAGCAGCAGTCATGTGGGTGCTTGTTGTCTATCGATCCTGCCAAAATCCACCAAAAACAGATAACACAGAGTTGACAAATTCAGATACATCGGGCGAAAGTTCATTGGATGGTACATCTGATGAAGATGATCTGGAAAAATTATATACGGATGAAGATGATGAGGATGGAGAAGACGATGAAGAAGAAGGGCTAGACGGCGGAACAGATGATGAAGACGAAGATGATGAAACTGAAACTGCTTCAACAACATCAGACAATGAAGATGAATCAGACGATGAGGATAAAGACGTAGCTTATAATGGTATAGATAATACTAATTCCAAACCAACTTCTTCAACTTCAACAAGTGTAGATAGAGCAGGAGATGAAGGAGGTGAATTTTTAGTAGTTGCAGGTGCTTTTGTTTCAGAGAGCAATGCCAGAAAATATCAAAGAAGATTAGAGCGAAAAGGCTATGACTCGGAAGTTCGTATCTTTTTAGGTTCGGATTATCATTCAGTCATTGCAGGCGCATATTCAAGTGAAGCATCGGCACAAGATATTGCAGATGAGCTCGGAGGACAAGCCTATGTCCACAAAAAGAGATACTTGAAAAAAAGATAAGCAAAAATTCTGTTGAAAACTTATCAATAACTTCTTCCGA
>CAYXQH010000072.1:0-14702 GCA_964467425.1 uncultured Saprospiraceae bacterium | reverse complement strand
CAGGACGCGTCTACCTCCCGATAACTATCGGGACCGCCACAAGGGCAGGTACATTTTCGCTTTAGTGGTAGTGGAAGAAATTAATCTTCCGTCTAAAGCGTTGCAAATTTATCTAAATTTTCCCGAATCCGCAATAGGTATCGGTTTTTTAAATAATAGGCTTTTATTTTTTCAAGTGATGGCTCCTCGTCAGAAGCTCCGTTATATTGTTCTACAACAGCACTGATGGATTTATAGTTCTCGGCTTCGATAATTTTTAAATCCGAAAGCGCCTTATCATAAGCAGCTTGATCAAAATCAAATTGAAGCTCCATGATTGCTTCATTAATATCCATCATTTCCATCAAAAAATCCTGTGGGATTTTATTTTTACCTTCTTCCTCCAAAATACCTTTCAGGTCGAGGAGGTATTTCATTCGTTTGTCAAAATCAGATAAAACTTTATAAACCTGATTGTTTAGTGTTGAAAGTTCTAAAACTTCCTGCTGCTTTTCTTCACTTTCCAGCGTATAAAAATCTGGATGATACTTTTTACTATTTTTTAAAAAAATAGAACGCAACTGATCTTTATCTACCTTTAAGGAAACAGGAATGTTATAAAATTCGAAATAATTCATGGTTCAATTTTAAAAACCTGTTTAACCACTAAACCAGCCTTTGAAAGCGTTTATTATTTCGAGTCCATTGGCGTATAATAAAAGCCCAAGTACTAGTATAAAACCAAAGGTGATTGCATACTCCATGAATTTCTCGCCCGGTTTTCGACCACTGATCATTTCGTAGATCAAAAACATAACATAACCTCCATCCAGTGCTGGAATCGGGAGTAGATTCATAAATGCCAATATTAAAGAAAGAACAGCAGTCATTCTCCAAAAGCGTTCCCATACCCATTCTCCTCCAAACATGCCTGCAATCGTTCCAAATCCTCCCAGACTTTCTGAAGCTTTAATCCGCCCGGCAAACATGCCACCGAAGGCTTTGATCTGATCTCCTAGCAAATTGTAACCTTCTTTAAATCCAGCAGGTAGCGACTCAGAAAAAGTATAATCCTGCCGTTCCGTTTCAAAGAAATGTGGAAAAGGCATAGCTTGAACACCTAAAATACCATTTTCATTCAAGGTTACTTTTTTATCTATAAGTTTATCATCCCTTACTAAAGAAATAATAACTTCCTTACCTTTATTTGCTTTAGCAACTTCAACGTATTCATCATAAAACCGGATCGATTTTCCATTTATGCCTACGATAGAATCATTAACTTCAAAGCCTGCGGATATTGCTGGATCTTTGGCAACTTTGTTAATTACAAATGGAAGTCGTACTCTAAATAAAAAGAGATCTTTATTCTCTCGTTTCGTCAATAAATTGACATGCTCTTGTGTGACAGGTAAATCCATCTCCTGACCATTTCTATTAATCTTTATGGATGGAGCCTGATTGATTACAATTTCACGCATGACTACTCGATCATTGAAACGATCAAATGTATTTCCATTTACAGAAACAACTTTATCCCCGGAAATAAGACCTAAACGTTGGCCAAGAGAATCGGCCTGAATGCCATAAACTGCATTTTCAGCTGGCAGGTATTGTTTTCCCCAGGTAAAAAGAACCATAGCGAAAAGCAAAAAACCAAGAATAAAATTGACGGTTACTCCTCCAAGCATGATAATCAATCGTTGCCAAGCTGGTTTAGAACGAAATTCCCAAGGTTGTGGTTCTTGTTTCATCTGCTCTTTGTCCATACTCTCATCGATCATACCAGATATCTTAACATAACCACCTAAAGGAAGCCAGCCGATACCATATTCAGTATCTCCTTTTTTATACTTAAAAAGGGAAAACCCTGGATCAAAAAACAAATAAAACTTCTCAACACGTGTATTAAACCAACGAGCTGGGAAAAAATGCCCCATTTCGTGTAAAACAATTAATATAGATAAGCTTAAAATAAGCTGACCTGCCATTATCAGGTAATCCATGTAGATTGTAAATTAAAAATGAATAATTAAAGAAAGAACAATTCCTAACACAACGCTATTTTAACAAAATCATTATCCTTCTTGTTTCAAATTGACTGCAAAAGTAAGGTTAAAGTGGCAATATTCAAAAGGTTGCCCTGAAAGCACGCTTTACTTAAGAAAAAGAATATATTAGCTCCAATAAATAACGGTACACGATACACAGTAAAATCTATGCAACTTTTCTATACGACAGATATTGAGGATAAATTGGCTCGGCTGGATGCTGTTGAAGCAAGACATTGTGTGCAAGTGCTTCGAAAGAAGGTTGGTGATCCATTAGATTTAGTGGATGGGCAAGGTAGTTTTTATAAAGGCTTAATTCTAGAAACGAGTAAAAAATCTTGTTTGGTAGAGATTCTTGAAACCAGAACCGTAAAGACGAATCGACCTTTTTTGAAAATGGCTATCGCACCTACTAAAAATATTGATCGCTTAGAGTGGTTTTTAGAAAAAGCGACAGAGATTGGAGTGGATACAATCGTTCCTCTACTATGTGCAAGAAGCGAACGGAAAAGAATTCGAGAAGATCGCTTGGAAAAAATTTTGCTTGCTGCGATGAAGCAATCTCTTAAAGCACATTTGCCTAAACTACAACCGCTTATTTCTTTTAAAGATTTTATAAAAACCGAACATATTCAAAAAGATAAATTCATAGCCTATTGCAATGATGATCAATTGAAGCATCTTAAAACCAATTGTAAGAAAGGGAATGACACCTTAATTTTAATTGGCCCGGAAGGGGATTTTACTAATGAAGAAATTGCACTTGCTAAAGCCGAAGGATTTCAAGGTGTCAGTCTGGGCGAGAGTCGATTAAGAACCGAAACAGCTGGCGTAGTCGCCTGCACTATTTTTAATCTGGAAAATTCCTGATAACTATATAACTACATTACCACATGATTTTCAAACAACAAAGTAATTGGATGCTTGCCATAGGATTTATTGGTTTCATTATTATTTTACAATTATGGGTCTTGTTGATTATGAAGTATCAAATGCCTTGGTATTTTTTTTTAATTCTGGGGATTATGTGTTTGGTTATTATCTGGGGTTTGGTCGATAATGATTGTAAAATTGAAGGGGAAACCTTATTTATAAAATCTGGACCTTTTCAAAACAAAATCGACATCAATAGCATTGATCGGGTTATTAAAAATCCTAAAACTTTATTCAAGCGGAAAAATTCAAAAAGCCAGCTCACCATCATTTATAATAAAAATCAGCGAATGAATATCTTTCCAGTCCGTAAAAGGGAAATGCTCAGTACTTTAAAGAAAGTAAATTCAGCAATTTCGGTAGAGTGAAAAATATAAATACGTGTTTAGTTTTAGTAGGAACTTATACTTTAAAACTTCGTACTAAAGAAGGAATATCAAGCAAGTGATTCTTAAGAAATTAAATTTTATAAATAAATTTGTTTGCCTTGTCGTTGTAGAATAGAATTCAAAAAAAACAATCTATGTTAAGATCAATAGTTATAGCTTTTTTATGTGTTTTCGCCTTTACGGCATTCAAGATGGAAGAAACTGCCAGTTTGAAATTAGCATTGCTCAAATACGGTGGAGGAGGGGATTGGTATGCAAATCCAACAGCATTGCCAAATCTTTCAAAGTTTTGTAATAAAGAGTTGGGAACCAATCTTGATCCTAATTATGCCACTGTAGAGGTAGGAAGTTCAGAATTATTTAACCATCCATTTCTGCATATGACCGGACATGGAAATGTTATTTTTTCAGACTCGGAAGCTGAAAACCTTCGAAATTATTTAATCGGTGGCGGTTTTTTGCATGTGGATGACAACTTTGGTATTGATCAATACCTAAGATTAGCAATGAAAAAGGTATTTCCAGAACAGCAATTTATTGAGTTGCCCTGGGAACACGAAATCTACAATCAGAAATTTCAGTTTAAAAATGGGTTGCCAAAAATCCATAAGCATGACGGAAAGGCTCCACAGGGATTCGGAATTCTTTGGGAAGGCCGGGTAGTCGTTTTTTATTCTTATGAAAGTGATCTAGGGGATGGTTGGGAAGATAGAGATGTCCATAAAGATCCGGAAGAATTAAGACAGAAAGCTTTAAAAATGGGCGCTAATATTGTGCAGTATGCTTTTCAGCAATAGATTTATTCCCAAAGGGCTTTTTGCTTTTGTTTGATGTAGGCTTTGATATTCAACCAAAAAGCTACAAAGAGGTAGAAAATTACTGGTGATCCTAAAGCAACAAAAGAAATATAGATAAAATACATTCTTACCCTTGAGGTGGCGATACCCATCTTTTCTCCGAGGTAACTACATACCCCGAATGCAGATTTTTCCAGTAAATGCTTGAGTTCTTTCATCTCTTGACCATTTAAGCTTTAATTTAAGGACTAATTGCTAAAAAAGAAACAGGATAGCTTTCTTTTTGTTTATCCCTTCAAAAAATGTCAATGAATTTTGAGGTCTAAAACAGGCTTCGGTATTTCAAATTAAATCGTAATACCGAAGCTTGCTTATTGGATATGGAGTTGTTTTCTATAGATAGAATACGAAAAATCACTTCTTTTATTGCTCAAAGTAAGCTTCTGCAGGCACCTCAATCGATTTTTCTATAACGATATTTTCAATTATATTTTGAGCTTGTTCCTGATCATATGTCACATTTAAATTAATATTATAATCACCAGGTTGATCATAAGTATGCTCAAATTTTTCAGTATTGGATTTTATTTGCTTGCCATCGCCGAAATCAATGGTGTATTCAGCTTTTTTATCATATCCGTCGATAGTGATAGATATTTTCTCTCCAGCTTCTTTATTTCCATCTATAATTAACTGCTGTGAAAGAAATCTTTCTGCTGGCTTAGATTTTTCAGTTGAATTAAAAGCAGCATAGTTATCTATAGTAATTGGAGAATAAGCATTATTGGATTTTTTTTGACCATTTAAACTGGAATAGAAATATAAACCAGTGCAACCCAAAACAATAAGCACCAATATATTGATACCCTCCGTTATTGATTTTTTAGTTGACCCGACATTAGTGTAATTGACTTCTAGCTGTTTGTTGATGTGCTCCATAGGAATAAAATGTAATTTGATGATTGAATATTGATCTTCAAAAATTATGAAAACCTACTGTTTGTTTTAAACAAAGCAGGTTCGTTCAATAGTTTAAATGAAAATTTAAAATATCAATTCAAGGTCTGTTGAGGTACGAAGACGAATTAGAAAAAATCTAGTGTTTTGTTAAATAGAACTTAAGTGAAAGTTCTCTCGGTAAGTTTTGTTTTCTCAAAAGTATTAAAGCCTCTCAATTCTCATGGATAGACTACAAATATATAGGAAATAAATCGTATAGTCAAAAAATATTTTTGTTAAAATATGATTGTCAGGCTAGTATAAAAAGAAAAGCTGTTTTTTGCCTGTCACAAAAAACAACTTTTCGGGGATTGATTGTTTTTGTTACTTTATTTTAGCGCCAATGGTTTAGAAATAGCTCCTTCTTCTTTTGGAAGCAATAGCCATAATTTACCATAATGGTGCAAAGCACTTGCATTAGAACGCCCCTCTGCTCCGACTCCTGTATAAAGATCTACATGGCCAGGTCCTTTTATAGCGCCCCCTTTATCCTGAGCTAATAACAAGCGGAATTCATGTCTCTTTACTCTATTCCTTTTATCAATAATTGGAACTGCTGCTAAAAGGCAACTTCCCAAAGGAATATACTTGGAATCTACCGCGATAGAATAATCAGTAGTCAAAGGTACTAACCCTGCTCCTGTAGGAGTAGATTGATAACTTGCCCGCTCAAAGAAAATATAAGATTTATTGATAAAAAGGATTTCTTTTGCTGTCTCAGGGTTTTCGCTCAAATATCTTTTGATAAAAGAAAGCGATACTTTAGCAGAAGTCGTATATCCTTTTTCGATCATGTATTTTCCAATACTTTTATAAGGATGACGATTACTTCCTGAATAAGCAAATAATTCTGTACTTCCATCAGGGTATTCAACAATACCGCTGCCTTGGACCTGCATAAAGTAGATATCACTTAAATTTTCGGCATAGGCCAACTCTAAGTCTTTATCTTTGAGGACACCTTCACCATCAATTTGAGCTCTTGTCGGATAATCTCCATTCTTTATTTTTGGCTTTGCATACAGTGGATACTTAAACCGAGCTGTCTTTTTACGACTCACTTTCAATACAGGTGTAAAGTAGCCAGTAAAGAATACGTTGCCTTTTCCATCTTCTCCTTTCAACTGATGAGCAGAAAGCTTTGAAGAAGCAAGATCGTTTGGAGCTCCGTGCATTTCTAATAACTCGTGTATGGTTTTTATTAGCTTTTCGGTTGTTAGCTTGACCTTTCCAATAGAATTCAATTCTATTTTCTTGCGATACTTTAAAACCTTAAGCTGTTTTTTCAAACCACTTAGCAAGTCATTATTAATAGTTGGAAAATCGAAACCATCAAGTGAGGTTTCCATGTAGGTATCTTCAAATACTTCAGCATCTTTGCTTTTTCCATTGCCTTTAAAGTCAAAATTGACTTCCGGCTCTGGAAAGGCACTTATTTGTGCTTCTGTTTGTATCCGAAAATGATCGGAGGAGTACGTATTATGACATTGGGAAAATGTCATAAACACTGCTATTAAAAGCAGTGATAAATTAATGTTGTTCATGGGTAAAACCAGGTTTTGGATTATTGCTTTAATTCAATTTTTTAAGGGGTTAATATATGTTCTATCTTATCATATTACAAAAATCAAGCAAGTGTTTCAAAACGCGATCGCAAATGTATACGATTTTCTCATATTCGAACACAAAGCTACGGGTTTATTTACCTTAAAGTCACGTTCTTTAACATTTCCTTAACGTTTGAAATGAAGGATGACCGAAAATTGGTGATAATTATTGTTTTTTAACATTTGGAAAATTCAAAAAAGAGGTGATTTTTATAAAAATCTACTCATTGATATGAAAAAAGTAATCGCTTCAATGTCTTAAATGAGTATTTTGGATGGCTGGATTTTGAAAATGGTGGGTTTTAATAAAAAGAGAAGAACAGATAGAACATCCAAAATTGAATGATGAATATCCAATTTAAAACATTTATACTAATTTTAGTTTCACCCAACAACTACAAAACTGTAAGCTCGAAACCCTCAATCAATACTCAATATTGGATATTCATCATTCGTTATTTTTTAACTCTACCCTTTAACAAGCTTTCGAACTACCTTACCTTTTTCAGTACTGATAGAGACTAGATACATACCTTCCGGAAGATCTGCTATTTGGTCGATTTTAAAAACAAGTACACCTTCAGGGTTATTTTCGAATAGCTGGCTTTGTACCAGTTGCCCTGTTAGCGTGAATAATTCAATTTGAATATCTCCTGCTTCTAAAAGGTCTAGCTCAATATTAATTTGATTTTTAAAAGGATTCGGAAAAACAGAGACTGCTGAAAATACATCTTCAGGTTCGGTAGCTGATACTGTACAAGCTGTTTGCGAAGTAAAAGTTTGATAATTACTTGTAGCTAATTCACAAACTGCTCGAACCTCAAATTCATAAGAGGTACAAACGTCCAGATCATCAACGAAAACATCCGGATCAACAGATGCGAAAATATTCCAGTCCAGGTCACCTACTTTTCTATACCGAACTTCATAGCCAATAGTATTAGTTGGTCCACTCCATTGAAGGTTTATAGAAGTCATTGTACTATCTGAAATGAAACCAAATGGATTTCCACAAGGTATAGCTGGCTGGAAAAATGCGGTAATTACATCATCTGTATTTAGGCTCAGCGAGATAGCATCTGCAAATTGGTCAGGTCCAAAAGTATGGTTTGCTACTTCCCAATAGGCGAATTCAAAGCCATCCTCAGGAAGTGCAGTCAATGCAAAATCAATCCCTCCAAAATACTCTGCAGACCAGGGGTAAGCTAATCCACTTATAGTGTTGGCTTGTACATTTCCTGATCCCGCAGGTTCGACATCTATGGTAATGGTATAAGGTCCGGTAATTCCTTCATCCTCATAGCAATCAACAATACCTTCAGAAATTATAATACAACGTTGTTCTATAAAATCACGTAAAAATTGAACATTGGCCTGCCATTCATTCATGTTTCCACCCCATCGGGCAATATGCTGTGGCATCTCTGGCTCAATTTCCCCAATCATTTCATCCAGCAAACCAATCATGAAATCACAAGTGAAGTAGGTATTATTTAAATCGGCATAACGACTTATATATAGAGTTAAAAAATCTTGATTGTTTAATAATGCATTGAAGATTGGAACATGCCCCTGTCCTCCAGGATCACCTAACACTTCCGGATTACAAGGATCGGCATTAGCGCTAACATCCGGTACACCAGTATAATTAATGTAATGCCCAAAAGTTGCATCTTCATCCCAAAGGATATACCGCCATTTTTGTGCGCCACCAGTTGGCTTATTTCCTCGCCACCAACCAGTATTCCAGTTGAGCCAGTCACTCGAAACATTATGCGAATGCAGAATGACGTAATCAATCAGACTTAAAACTTCCAACTCCTCTTCTACAAAATTATAGTTAGCCGCATTAGTCATATCATTATTTAAAATAAAATCCCGCAACTCTAACCAATCATCTTCAGAGCCATATTCTTCCCAAGTATTTCCCCAGGTTTTTAGAAAGTCAATCCAACTTGCACCCTGATCGTAGTAATATTTAGTATAGTCTGAATCATCTACTTTTTCTCGCATTTCATAAATACCCCAATATTCACCGTTGGCATAAAGAACACAAGATTTATTGGTTCGTTCATCCAGCTCAAGATTTGCTCGTTGAGAAAGCGTGTGGACATAAGCATCACGAATATGCGCTCCGCCAAACTCAAATGGGTAATTATCATTTGCTGCTGCTTTCAAAATTACACGTTGAAATTTATCACGGTCCGTGATATTAGGATCAAAAATTTCATGCTTAACAGCGTAGTCATCTCCAAATTGATCTCTTGTAATCCAATCAATACCTCTTTGATCATATGCCCAGGAGTCATTTCCATGTTTATTCAATTCGCCCGAAGCATCGGATACTCGGTCTCCATTTTCATCAAATAATTCAAAAGTACCAATAGCATCAATCCAATCACCGTCAACCATGAGTTGAAATAATTGATCACCAGTTACGGAGACAACTGGAAGAGAATGTGATTCATTAATGAACAAGGTATGAAAGTCTACAAAACTCGCAGGAATATGTGGGTCTTCATTTATCGTTATGGCTTTTATCACTGTAGTAGCAGAAATAGTAAAAGCCCCAGTATATAAAGTAGAGGTGTTATCAGGCGTAGTACCATCTGTCGTGTAATAAATGTTTTCACTTGCAGATCCTCCTTCGATGGATACTTCCAATGTTCCACTATAAAATCCTGCAGATGGAACAATTTGAGGTTTTGGAGAATACGGATCACTTACTGTAAGATTTTCAGTACCCGGACTTGGGGTAAGGCTGATGCCCCAATTAGCAGCACCATCTGTCGTTCTTGCCCAGCTGTGTCCATTTTGATTTGGGGTATCAATATCATGTAAGTCTATAATGGTACCGGATGGACCCGCTAAAACAATTGCTTCACTATCTTTAGTTTGGGTTAATTTAAAATTAGTATGCAAGACACCTCCTACATATTCGTCTCTATCAGAAGCCCAAACCAATAAATAATCATTTGCTCCAATTGAAACTCCGGCCGGAATTTCAAACTTAGTTGGATTATCTGTTTTGTCGCTCAGGTAATAACCAGAAAGATCTACACTCGATGAACCGGTATTGTATAGTTCAATCCAATCTCTATCGTCTCCATAATTATCAAAAAATTGATCCAGGTTAGCTCCTGAAAATTCATTAATAACTACTTGAGCGGATAGGGTATTTAAAAAACAAAAAGCGAAAAGCAATAAAATTACAGATTTTGACTTCTTCATGATGTGTTAGTTTTAGTAAGAGTCTGTAAAATAATCAAACTTGTAATTAACTAGGTATGTAGACGCTTAATTTCCCCGTTTTGTCAAAAGCTAAACAGAAACAAAAGATTAAGACCAACCTTTGCAGCGTTTTTCAACCATAAAGGATTACATCTAATTTACTTTTTACAAAGCAAAACCAACATTTCCATTTCGCCATAGGCGAACAATCACTTTCGAGCGCAGCGAGAACCACATTCTCAATTCTGCATTTTCAAACTAAAAACATGAGGGATACTAATCTTTGGATTGTAAACAAATTTTCCAGGCTCTGGTTCTTCCATGTTTTCAAAACAATTATAAGGAGAGTAAGGGAACTCTTTGAACGCTAATAAATTCAACCCTTGCTTCAATAAAGGAGAAAGAACTTCAGAAAGCCCATGGCACCAGAAATATTCTTTATGTTGAATAGGTGCATCAAAATCAGTATAAGTGCCTTCATTGATTTCCTCATAAGGTTTACCAGAATTAAAATAATTATACTCGAATTTATTACTTGGAAAATCGTACATGTAGATGACTGGATGGAAATCCGCGATATAAAAAATACCTCCGGGTTTTAAAAAGTGTTTGATAACGGAAGCCCATTGATCGAGGTCAGGCAACCAGGTATAGGTGCCATAGGAAGTGAAAATAATATCAAATTGCCCTTCGAGATTATCTTTGAGTTCTAAAACATTGGATTCAACAAACTTGGCATCAAGACCTAGTTGTTGATTAAGGTCGCGGGCAAGGGCTAATGATTTTGGAGACATATCGACACCGGTAACTTCAGCACCCATTCGTGCAAAAGAAAGACTGTCTTGCCCAAAATGGCATTGCAAATGTAAGATCGACTTTCCACGTACATCTCCAAGTGCTTCCAGTTCAATCGCATTGAGGCTGTTTTTTCCATTTAAAAATTCCTCCATGTTGTACATCTCGGAGGTTTTGTGGATATCTACCTTTTGATCCCAGAGATTTTTATTTGTTTCAAAGTATTCCTTCATGATCTTAGATTTTCGTATTATCTTTATCGTCTACTTATACTATAAAATATTTTATAAGATTAATTTGAAATATAATATTGATAAAAAATTAAAACCGGAATTAGTTCCAATAATATAAAATAAAAAATGGCTGGAGAAAAAAAGAATCAAAAACAATTAAATATAGAATTGCCAGAAGAAGTGGCAGAAGGAATCTATTCTAATTTGGCAATCATTTCACACTCTCACTCTGAATTTGTAGTCGACTTCATTCGATTAATGCCAAATGTGCCGAAAGCAAAAGTGAAATCAAGGATTGTACTTACTCCAATGCATGCTAAACGATTGATGAAAGCATTGGCAGAAAATGTCAAAAAGTTTGAAGCACAATTTGGATCCATTGATGAGCCGGATGTCCCGCCTTTTCCAACGATGAACTTCAATACACCCAAAGCACAGGCATAAAACATGATTCATTATTTAGATTAATGGTATTCATGAAAAATATTTTTGCTGCTTTATTGTGAGAAGTAGCGAAAGAATATTGGATTAGTACATGCTCTATTTTCTTTTATTGTAAAACTGGTTTTTAGGTCTTTTTTTCGATGAGGACTCTGAAATACTATTCAGGCAATCAATATTGTCCTGGATCCCGATTCATCGGGGAATATTCGTTATTCATGGTTTTTCTTGACTAGAAATATTTTTAGGCCTCAGAATCTTTAGTTTTAGTTAAAAAATAAAGGGGCATGTGACTATTTAAAAAAAAAACGTTAGGTTGTTAACGAGTCGTTAATGACCAGAATACAAGAGTGATTTTTAATCTTATTGTATATTTTTAAAAGAAAACAATAACGAGAAAACAAAAGCTTGAAAAATATGTCCTCCCTGAAAGTAATCTTACCCATTATTCTAATCCTCCTTGCCGGAGGCGGATACCTTTACGTAAGCCAGAATGAAGAAAACCCTCAACAACAAAATCTTTTGACTACTGTCAAAAAGAGCGTTTTTTTGGTACACGTAACAGCAACCGGTGAACTGAAAGCAAAACGGTCTCAAGAAATTAAAGGGCCCCAAGGAATGCGGGCTGCTCAAATTTATCAGACAAACATTACTGATTTGATTCCCGAAGGAACCTTAGTTTCTGAAGGGGACTATGTTGCTTCCCTGGATAAAACGGAGTTGGAGCAGAAGATGAAAGATGCTTTGACAGAGGTAGAAAAGACAGAAACACAACTCACGCAAGCTAAAATTGATACAACCATTGAAATGCGGGGTATACGTGATCAATTGATTAATCTAAAGTTTGCCAAACAAGAAAAATTGCTTCAGGTCGAGCAAAGTAAATATGAAGCAAAGTCTGTTATAGAACAAGCGGAAATTGATCTAAAAAGAACAGAGCGAGATTATAACCAGCTGTTAGCTAAAATGGAATTAACGAAAGAAAAAGCAGAAGCTCAAATTTCTGAGATAGATGCTTCTTTAAGACAAACACAATTAAAACTAGATCGACTTAAAAAACTTGCCGGAGAGTTTACTATCAAAGCTCCAAAGGATGGTATGCTCATCTATGCACGAAGTTGGAATGGAAAAGTAGGACCAGGTTCGCAGATAAGTTCCTGGAATCCAATCGTCGCAGAACTTCCGGATTTGACGGATATGATTTCAAAATCTTATGTCAATGAAGTGGATGTGAGTAAAGTCAAAAAAGGGCAGGAAGTAAAAATAAAAGTCGATGCCTTTCCAGATAAAGAATACACCGGTCAGGTTATTAAAATTGCAAATATTGGAGAGCAGTTGAGAAATTATGATTCTAAAGTTTTTGAGGTAGTCGTTCAGGTGAATGAAATGGATTCTATTCTTCGACCAGCAATGACAACCGGAAATGAAATTTTGGTGAATACCTACGAAGAAGTTCTTTCTATTCCAATGGAAGGATTGTATAGCGATAGCTTATCTTATGTTTATTATAATAATAATGGTGAAACCGTTAAAAAAGAAGTTGTCACAGGGGTGACTAATAATGATGAGGTCATCATTGCGCATGGTCTCGAGGAAGGAGCGGAGATATTATTGATCGAACCGGAGAATCCGGAAGAACTCAGTTTTATTCCACTTGATTCAAAAATCAAAAAAGAAATCGAAGATCAATTAGAGGAGGATCGAAAAGCAAGACAGGCAGCGATGGAAGAACGGAAAAAGAATGTAAAGGATGAAGAGATTTCTGGAGAAAGTGCAGGCGGTGGAAATTTTATTATTATAAACTAATCATCCCTTTCCGGGAATTCTATGCAACGGATAATTTTCAATTTTTTATTAGCAATAGAAGGTGTGCTTTCAAATAAGCTCCGTGCTTTTTTGACGGCATTAGGAATTATCTTCGGAGTAGGCGCAGTAATCGCCATGCTGGCAATCGGCAATGGCGCCAAGCAAGCTATTCTGGAGCAAATGAAATTAATCGGCACCAATAATATTGTCATCCAATCCAAAGTATTGACTGAAGAAGAAAACGAAGCGGCTTCAGATCAATCAGGTACAAAACAAAAAGATTTACGTCCCTGGTCTCCTGGTCTGACAATGGAAGATGCGATGGTATTTGATCGTCTTATTCCAACCGTAGAAAAAATAAGCCCGGAGATTGTACTTTCTACCAATATTATCCAGTCTGGAAAATTGGAAAAAGCAAAATGTATAGGAACGACGAATACCTTTTTCGAACTCAATAATCTAAACCTCTCCAAAGGAAAGTTTTTCCATCAAAAGCATTTGGAAGCTGGAAAACCTGTTTGTATCATTGGTAAAAATGTTCAATCGTCTTTCTTCCCTCAAGATGATCCAATCGGTCAGAAAATTAAATGCGGAAATACCTGGTTAACGATTATTGGAGTGTTAGAAAAAAGAATCGCAAGTTCGGAAAGCCTTGAAAATCTTGGGATTAGAGATTATAATTCTGACGTTTATATCCCGGTTTCTACGGCTATGATTCGGTTTAAAAATCGTGCTTTGGTTAGTAAAAAAGATATTAAACGTGGCGAATGGGATGATGAAGTGGATAAAACCGAAAATTATCATCAACTGGATAAACTGGTTCTTCGAGTTGACAAATCTGAAAGTATGAAAGCGACTGCTCAAGTAGTAGCACGCATATTAAAACGTCGCCACCAGGGGATTATCGATTATGAAGTGACGGTACCAGAGTTGGAGTTACAACAAGAACAGGCTACTAAAGATCGCTTAAATTTAGTATTGGCTTTCATTGCAGGAATTTCTTTGCTGGTTGGTGGGATTGGAATTATGAATATTATGTTAGCAACCGTTTTAGAACGAATCAAAGAAATTGGTGTTCGTCGATCGCTGGGAGCTATGCAAAAAGATATTGTTCTTCAGTTTTTATTTGAAGCCATCTTCATTAGTTTAATTGGTGGTCTTCTCGGAGTTGTTCTAGGTGTTTCGACCGCATATATTATAGAAAATTATTTTGAAATTCCAGCAGAGGTATCCACTTGGTCTGTGGTCGTTTCCTTTGTTGTTTCTGCTTCTGTCGGATTGATTTTTGGACTTTTTCCAGCAGAACAAGCTTCTAAAATGGACCCAATCAAAGCACTTCGAACAGATTAACCACGAAGGTGTAATGAAGCCCTTCAAAACACATGACCACATAACTATATAACCACATAGCCTATAACTATATAACTATATAACTCATATG
>CAYXQH010000071.1:1101-14713 GCA_964467425.1 uncultured Saprospiraceae bacterium | reverse complement strand
AAGCTATCTTCACCCAAATACCAGGCAGGAATACGTTGCCCCCACCAGAGTTGTCGGGAAATACACCAATCTTTTACATTATCCTCATTGAGCCAGTTGTAGTACATGTTCCACATATGCTCTGGATAAAAGGTAACTTCTTTGCTTTCTACCGCTTTCAAAGCTGTTGCAGCAAAGTCTTTCATATCTAAAAACCACTGTAAGGTCAACCGAGGTTCAACAACGGAATTCGTTCGTTCTGATCGACCAATTTTCGTTCGGTAGTCTTCCGTCTTTACAAGATTACCAGATTCTTTGAGCAGCTTTTTGATATTCTTTCTAGCTTCAAAACGATCTTGCCCAATCAATATTTGAGCATGCTCATTAAGAGACGCATCCGCATTTAAAATGTCAATAACTTCCAGCTTATGCCGCTCTCCGATCTCATTATCGTTTGGATCATGGGCTGGTGTAATCTTCAAAGCTCCGGTTCCAAATTCAATATCAACATAGCTATCTCCAATAATTGGAATAGCACGATTGATTAATGGGATGATTACTTTTTTACCGATCAAATGATTGAATCGTTCATCATCCGGATTAACTGCAACAGCAGCATCTGCCATAATCGTTTCTGGTCGTTGCGTAGCAATTATAATTCCTTCGCCTTCACCATCTTCAAAATCATATCGAATGTATGAGAGCTGCGCATTTTCTTCCGTATGGATTACTTCTTCCCCAGACAGTACCGTTTGTGCTTCTGGATCCCAGTTGGTCATCCGAAGTTTTCGATAAACCTTTCCTTTTTTAAATAAATCAACAAAAACCTTGAGTACCGCTTTGGACAATTTATCCTCCATGGTAAATCGCGTTCGTTCCCAATCACAGGAAGCGCCCAGTTTTTTTAATTGATCGAGAATGATTCCGCCGTATTTATCTTTCCATTCGAAGGCATATTTTAAAAACTCATCTCGTTCCAGGTCTCCTTTTTTAATACCTCGTTCCCGAAGCATTTTTACGACTTTAGCTTCTGTAGCAATCGAAGCGTGGTCCGTTCCTGGAACCCAGCAAGCGTTTTTACCTTCCAATCGTGCTTTACGAATTAAAATATCCTGAATGGTATTATTCAGCATATGCCCCATATGCAGGACACCGGTCACATTGGGAGGCGGGATGACGATACTGAATGCTTCACGATCATCGGGTTCGGAATGAAAGTAATTATGCTTCATCCAATGCTCGTACCATTTCGATTCTATTTCTTTTGGATTGTATCGGTTGCTCGATGCCATAGTAAATTGAATTTGATTCTTTTTCAATCAGGCTAACGTACTTGCGTCAGTTAAAAAGCCTGTTCTACCTAATATTTTAGCTCAATAATTTTCACTTTATCTTCCGCGTAAACCATAACGACATATAGATTATCGTATACACTTTCATCAATATGTTCATATACAGTTTTATCCTGAAAAAGGTTCAACATATCCGGGATTGTGTTCGAATGTCCAACGATTAAGAAGTGTTCACCTTTTTTTGACATTAAGGGTTTAAATAGCTCTCCTTGTTTTTTATGATCGTAACTATCGATTTCCATTTTTTGAACTTCAGCAGATGGTGAAGCCGTATAAATGGTCCTTTTGGTATTGGTCGAATAGATCGTACTGAGTTTGACCGATTCCAATATTTTGCTCAATTTCTTCGCACGTTGTAGTCCTTCTTCTGTTAAATCAGGATCTTTGCCTTTCTGTTTCTCTGCATGTCGTACAAGGTAGAAAACAGCCGCCTCCCCTTTGGAATAACCTGGGATTGCTATGTTTTTTCCTTTTTCAGTAATCACGCCTTTTTCGTTTAAACCATCCACCATTGTTCCATTGAGTTTTGGAGCACAGCTGGTAAAAAGGATTAAAACAAATGCTAGTAAAAGTGAAAATCGAATCATCATTTTATTTGGTTTCTATAGAAGCTTTTTCAAAAATATCCACTTCCACCTGATTGCGCATCAGATCTTCTATGGTTTCCCGCTCCCTAATTAAATAATCTTTTCCTTCGTGTACCAAAACCTCCGCAGGGCGGTATCTAGAATTGTAATTGGAAGCCATTGAAAAGCAATAAGCTCCTGCATTAAAAAAGGCAAGCACATCACCTTCTCTAACTTCAGAAATCTTACGATTGACTCCAAAAGTATCTGTTTCGCAAATGTATCCTACAACGGTATAAATCCGTGGCTTCGCTTCGGGGTTTGTTACATTTACAATATTATGGAAAGCATTGTAAAACATTGGACGTATCAAATGGTTGAGTCCTGAGTCTACTCCTGCAATCACCATTGAAGTTGTTTGTTTTACAACATTTACATTGACTAAAAAATAACCAGACTGACTGACCAGAAATTTACCTGGCTCAAACATAAGCGTCAGGTCTCGTCCATATTCTTTACAAAAATTATTAAATCGTTCACTCAATTTCATTCCCATATCTTCAATATCAGTCTCGATATCATTCGCCTTATAAGGCACTTTAAAACCAGAGCCAAAATCTACATATTCTAAATCCTGAAAATACTGCGCACTATTGAACAATATTTCGGCACCTTGCAAAAATACTTCAGCATCCAGAATATCCGATCCCGTATGCATGTGTAATCCGGTGACCTTTATTCCGGTTGCTTCCACCACGCGTACCACATGTGGTAATTGATGTATGGAAATACCAAACTTCGAATCGATATGTCCAACGGAGATTTTAGAAGAACCTCCTGCCATGATATGTGGGTTCACTCGAACACAAACTGGAATATGGCTATACGAATGACCAAATTGTTCTAGAATGGAAATATTATCAATATTGATCTTTACACCATAATCAATCGCCTGTTCTATTTCTTCTAAAGAGACACAATTTGGCGTATACATAATATCCTCCGGTTTGAATCCGGCTTTCAATCCAATCTGTACTTCTTGGATAGAAACCGTATCTAAGCCAGCGCCTAATTCTTTTAGATAACGGAGCACGTTAATATTCGTCAAGGCTTTACAGGCATAATTAATCTTCATATCCTTCACCTTAAATGCATTAACCAGACGATCATATTGTCGTTTCATGATTGCCGTATCATACACATAGATTGGGCAATCATATTTTTCGCAAAGGGCTAATGGATTGACACCATTGCTCAGCTCATATACTCCATTTTTTAAGTCCATTGAATAAGGTTTGATATTAATTATATTAGTCAAAAGTTAAATCCCTTTTTTTAGTTTAACTATTTGACCCTTACTAAATGCGCAAAGATAGAGAAATTCTTAGTTCCCTGAATTTTTTTAATAAAAGAGTTTTTTAAAAGCAAAAACTATAAAAAAGAATCCTTTTAAATTAAAATTACGTTTGAAATGAAGAATATTATTCTAAATTAAAGCCTTCATGCAAAAAAAAGCTTTTCTCACCATTGATGATTCACCGACTAAGGATTTCATAGCTAAATTGGATTGCCTGGAAAAGTATACTATTCCCGCCGTTTTATTCTGCATCGGAAATTTATTGGAAGAACATTCTGACATGGCCATTCAGGGTATAAAACGTGGATTTCCGATTGCAAATCACAGTTACAGTCATCCTCATTTTTCGTCTATAACCGTCGATCAATGTAAATGGGAAATTTCAAAAACAGATGAGATTATTGAAGCGCTTTACAGCGAAGCAGGTGTACAACGCCCGGCTAAATGGTTTCGTTTTCCGTATGGCGATAAAGGAGACAAAAAAAACGGGAAAGTGTTTAGTCGTTTTAAACGAGGTAATAGCATACGAAAAGTTGAAATTCAAAACCATCTAAAAGCTCTCGGATATAGTCAGCCTCCGTTCCAATCTGTCAAGTATCAGTATATGCAAAAGGCTAAGCTCTATGATGATATCGATTGGTCCTGGACCTTTGATATTATGGAATGGGCGATGCAGGAAAATAAGCCTAGCCTTGGGCTGAAAAATCTGGATAAAATTTTTGCCCGACTAAAAAAGAAAAAGCCGCGGGATTGCAGAGGTTTTTTGGGTTTTGAAAAGCGCTGGTTAGCGTCTGATTCTGCAGAAGTCATTTTACTCCATGACCATGAGGGAACTAGTGTTCATTTTGAATCGATCATTCGTGCCTTAACGGAGCTTCCGCTACAATTTGAATCCGTTAAGCCTGAAGCTGAAAATTAAATTGAATCGGGTTTTTCGGTTTTAAAGTTACCGCCGGGAGGATGGCAATTTTTTGATTCTTCAATAATTCAAAATCATACCTTTTTAAAAGTTTTAGAATAATCATTTTCATTTCCATCATGGCAAAGTTTCGCCCGATACACATTCTCGGTCCTGCACCAAAAGGCATATGCGCAAAATTATGCCGTCCTTGTCTTCCTTCTTTTGAAAAACGCCCTGGATTAAAAACTTCCGGATCAGACCAAAGCTTTTCTGAATGGTGTAAACCATAGATAAAAGGAATTACACGAGCTCCCTTTGGGATGTCAAATCCTTTAACATGATCATCTTCTTTGGCAACGCGATCGGTTATCCAGGAAGGTGGATAAAGCCGGAGACATTCATCAATCGTTTGCGAAAGATATTCAAGTTTCAGTAATTCATTGAAAGATGGAACACCATCTGGCAATCCTTCTGCTTCAGCTTTTATTTTTTGAACGCAATCCGGATGCTGTGACAAGAGATAAAATATCCAGGATAAAATGTTGGAAGCGGTTTCATGTCCGGCAACAAAAAGAATTAAACTCTCTTGTAAAAGTTGCTGATCGGTCATCCCTGTTCCATCATCATATTGACACGACATTAGCATACCTAATAAATCTTCTCCAGCTCCTTTTTTTCTTCGCTGTTGGATAAGTTCTAAAAGCACATCATTATTCTCTTTGGAAACTTGCTCGTAATAGCTCGTTTTTCCAGTGAGGTTATAATATTTCATCATAGAAGGCAACCGGACTAATTTGACCAGAAATTCCTGCAAGGTTTGAAATCGATTAAAAAAAGCTACATTCATTTCGTGATTCATATCATTCCCATAAATGGCTTTCGACATCACCCGAAACGTCATCTTACGCATTTCATCATCAATACTCACCTGCGGATTTTGTGAGATTCTGTTGTCTAGTTCATCAAAATAGTGATCAATCTCACGATCCATTAAATCAATCAAATTGGAAAGGCTCTTCGGTCGAAAACCAGGAGCCATTAATTTCCTTTGTTTGGTATGCGCTTCACCAATTGCCAATAATAAACCAGTTCCAACAAATCGTTCCAAAGCACTCGAAGGCGCTACAGCTTTGTCGTAATTAGCTGCATTTTTGCGAAGAATATGCTGAATCACATCGGGATCAATCGTGAGAATATTGACCTTATTATATCGAAGACTAAAACAGTAGGTATCTCCATACTTTTTTAGATTATCGTTCATAAAAGGAATAGGGTTTTGCATAAACCGTTGCAAACGGAGAATAGATCGATATCTTGGTGCTCTAGGAGGTAATACAAACCGCTGTGTCATGATGACTATTTTTGTTGTTCAAAATGATAAATAAGTATTCTAGGCTTTGGTTTTTTCTCTTTTAGATTCATGTGCCCAGGTTGCAAAACTTTTGCAGGATTTCAAATAATATTGAAATTCTTCAGAATGGTTTTTTGGATCCAAATACCAATCCACATGTTTCAAGGTATAAGGTCGTATGGTTCGGAGTGCAGGCTCCGTTAAAAGGATAGTTGATGTACGTCGATACATCGCAAAAGTTGTATCAATTTTGGCAGCAACTACTTTATCATCCAAACATTTCGCTCTGGGCATCCAAAACTCAGATTCATAATTTACAATCGTTTCTTTGAGGGGATTATGATCTGGCAGGTCCTTAATTTCAAGAGAAGGACCGATATGATTAAACGATGGATATTGATCTAATAGATCCGATAGGTAGCTAATTAAATTTCGAGGGGTATTGGGATAAGGCAATAAATCCGAGTCGGTAATAATAAATTTATCAAAGGCTTTCAATTTTTTCTTGCCTATATACTCTACCCCTTTTCTCCAGGAATTAAAATTCAAATAAACGACCTGAATATATGGATGCGTAATATTTTTATAATATTCTAAAAGCGGTGGATAGCTCGATAGATTATCTACAATTATAATGGAAACCGGATCATCTAATTGGAGTAACCATTCGATTTGCTGTTGCAATAAGTCGAGGCGGTTAAAATTATTAATAAGCACAGGAGTTCTGTCCTTTGGCAATTTCGAATAATCTGGCTCAATGGTATTTACTTTCGTATGGATATACCATTTGAAATACCTTTTGTATTTAAAATACCTATTTTGGAAACCTCTTTTTTTATTCGACCACCAAGTTGAATTATCGTAGCCGGAATAATTAATTACCTCTTCTTCAGCCATAGCTATTCTTTTAGGCTCTGTACGACTTTGGTTTCGTCAATTGTTTGCATAAGTCGTTCAAACCATCCGAAAGAAAAATCTCCGGCTTAAAACCAATCGCTTCGAATAATTTATCAGAAGACCCAACCCTTCGATCTACTTTATAACTCAACCTGTTTTCTGGAAAGTCCAGCAATTGGATAATAGAAGAAGAATTGGCTGCTTTTTTAATTTCTTTTGCAAGGTCAAAAATGGTAGTTTCAATCCCACGTGCTATATTAAATATCCCATTCAAGTCTTTTTGTTTGCTCAACAAATACACCACTTCAGCGACATCAGAAACATGTGTAAAGTCTCTGGTTTGATTACCACAACCAAATACTTCAATTCGTTCTCCTTTTAACGCTTGATCAAGAAATCTTGGAATCACCATTCTGACATCCTGGTGTGTCCCATAGACATTAAACAATCGAATACAATTTGTACTAATGCCATGTTTTTTTGGCAAAGCTTCAAGATATTTCTCATTTAATCTTTTAGCAATAGCATAAGTATTGACTAAGGAAAGTTCATCGGTTTCTCGATTAAAGTCAGATTGCAATTTGTGATACACAGCACTAGAGGAAGTGTAAATAATTTTTTTCACTTGATGGTGAATCGCTGCACTTACCACATTAGCTGTTCCAATCGTTTCTGTTTCTACGGTATCCAAAGGATCATTAATCACTTCGTCAACTCCAACGACTGCAGCAAGATGGATAATGGTTTGACAACCTTTCGCAGCATGCATTACCGTACTTTTATTTCTAACATCCCCTTCTAATAATTGGATATTGGGTTCAAAACTATTCTCTAATTTATTCCCTTTTAAAAAATTGTCAAGTACTACAACCTGATAACCTAACTGACTATATTTAATGGCAAGGTGACTACCAATAAACCCAGCCCCGCCAGTAATAAGTATTCTGTTTAAACTCATTTTAAAAATTTGTCTGATGTAAATCGTAAATAAAGAGAGGGAACAAGCAATGACCTATTGATTATTTCAATAGAATAAATTTGTAGGTAAGAAATCGGAATTCGAGAAAAAATGTAGGTGATTTAGAAAGGTATTATACGCTCTCTTTGACTTGATTGTCTAACAAAAATATGGAATAAATCCAACAAATCAAATCTTGAACAAAAAAATAGCCTCTAAATAAAGTTAATTACTTTTTATTTTAATATGAAAAAAAGAGATGACCTACACACCATTTTTAACTTCAATCACATCTAAAAGAATAGAAAACAGTCGAAAGAGAAAAATCTTTTTGTAAAATATTACGTATTTTGATGATACCGAAAACTACCTACGTGAACGAAAAAGACCTCATACAGGCCTGTAAACAGGGAGAGCGAAAAGCTCAAAAACTGCTCTATGATAAGTATTCTGCAAAAATGCTGGGTATTTGTCGTCGATATGTAAAGAGTCAGGAAGACGCTGAAGACGTAATGGTGGAGGGCATGTTTAAAATCATGACTAAGATCAACCAATACAAGGGAGCCGGAAGTTTTGAAGGCTGGATGCGTCGAGTGATGGTAAATGAAGCATTAATGTTTCTGAGAAAAGCAAAGAACTTCAAGATGACGGTTGAAGTAAGTAATATAGAAATCAAATCGCAAATAACTATTGAAGACGAACTCGCCGCGGAAGATATTTTAAAGCTCCTCGAAAAATTACCAACAGGTTATCGTACTATTTTCAACTTATATGTCATTGAAGGCTATAAACATCGGGAAATCGCTGAGATATTGGACATTAGCATTAACACTTCAAAATCACAATTGATTTTGGCAAAAAAACGATTACGCACATTGGTACAACAAAACAGACTTCCTGGAGTGGGGTAAGACAGGGGTGAAAGGTGAAAGGTGAAAGGTGAATTCAAAATTAAAAAAAGAAAAAACTTAATACAGTGAAATCAAACAAAGATATATCAGATTTAATTCGAGAAAACGCTCATAAGTTGGAGGGTCGTCCTTCGAAGCAGGCATGGGAACGTCTGGAAAATCGATTAGATAGTAAAAACAAAGCTAAAACTTTTTCTATTCGGCGGTATTGGTCTATTGCTGCTAGTGTGATTGGACTTGTTTGCATACTCAGTGCAATCAGTTTTATTTTTAGAAACAATACAGCGAATCAGGATATGGCTATGAAAACTTCTTTTGAACCTGAAGCTTCTTTTGTAGTAGAGGAAATGGATATTACAGAAGAAGAACAAGGCTTTCATGAAGTCGTTCAATACCAACGAAAATATCAAGACCGACTTTCCAATCCAATTATTGAAGGACCAGGAAAAAAACTGGAGGTGGCTAACATCAAAAAATCAACATTTAAAAAGCTTAAAAAAAGTACGTCCAATCTTTCTAAGCAGGAAAGAATGAATCAGGAAGCTGAAAAATCTTTGCAGGGAAATTGCACTAAATTTAGATATTTAAAAGAAGATAAAGCAACGATCATTTTCTTTGATGATTTAGCTGCTTGTCGACATGAAACCGATGGCGCAGTTCAGATAACTCAAGATGTCGTTATACCCTGGAGCAATCAAATTCAAATTGAAAAAGTTAGCAGTCAGATGGCGATCCAGTTATTATTGAGATTAGAGTTTTTAAACGAGTGTGAAGTGATCATACCTAATAATGCTACCCAATACACTATCAAGTTAAGTCGAACGGAAATGGAAGCTTATTTTAGTAAAACAAGTAAGGAAATGCTTAGAACCTGGAAAGCTGAAAAATCTTCTGTGATAACAACTGATTCGGAACGGACAAAATTCTTTGGACAATTTGGATCCACCAAACCAAAAGATAAAAACAAGCCAGTTGTTATAGAAAAGTAGCAAGGAAGTATTCTCACTCTCAGAACAGAGGAAAGATTATTTTATTTCTTCTTTAAATGGATGGCGTGGTTTCCATTCTTTATCCGGACGCAAATATTCGAGGATTGGTTTTACAAACTTATTCGTAAAAGAGTTGCGATGTCTCAAGTAGCAATACATTTCTTCTGCGACAGCACCAACGGAGCTTTTGATCTCCATTGCCGTTCTGGCAAAAACAACTTCTTCCACCTGCTGCGCAATACCTTCTTTCACTATATCATATAAAATATTCAGGTAAATCTGGCACTCTCGGTTTAACGCTTGTTCAAATCCTAAAAAGTGCGCTTCCAATTCATTCCCATTGAGGATGGTAGTAAAATAGCCTACTAACTTCCCTTCCAGATAATAGCCTGTTAATTTAAATTTATCTGGAAATTGTTTTTTAAGCCCAAGCAAATATTGCTTATTGAGGTTCACCATATTGAAGCCCGAATTTTCAGCGATGCCTTCATACAATTCATACAATCGATCAAGGTTTTCCTCAATCATAGCTGCATCAAATTCCACTTTTTCAAAGTCTTTTCCTTTTTTTAATGCTCGCTTTAATCGCACTCTATACTTTGATAGCATAGATGCTTTATAATCCTCAAAGGTTTTCCATTCTGACCGAAGTCGCATCACCATATTAGGCTGAACAGTAAATTCATTAAAGGATAATTTCTTAGCAAATTCAGAGGAGTAACCACGATGACGTTCGTAAAACTCTTTTAATAGGGTACCCGAGAGTTTAAGCTTTTTTTTGTCTAATTCATCGTGCGTATAGGCAATTGCTTCGTCTAATATTTTAATTGTTTCTTTCTCTGAAATCAATTCTTTTTTAAAGAAAGAACCATGCTCTCCGGTCAATAAAAGATTTCCATTAATCAAAACATTAAACTCAGCTCTGCTTGCAACCATCCCTTTTATAAATCTGGCAAAAGTCGTAAAAAAGCAAGGCGTTTTATTTTCGTCCTCTTTTTGTTGAATATTTTGCTCTGCTTTAAATGATTGGATTTGAAAAAGAGAAACCCCAGCAGCCTTTTTATCTTTATAGTACAGCAAGTAACAAAACTGCATATCTTTTGGTGGATGTTGCTCTAAAACAGAAAGATAAGCATGCTGTAAGAACAGATTATTAGCAGGTCCGGCTTCGTTCCATAAAGCTTCCTCCACGTCCTTTATAGAATGGTACATAACCACACTTATCCCTTTCTGGGCCAACTGTTTTCCAAAAAGTGTTGATGCTTTCAAAATATCGATCGACGTCGCTTTTCTGTTCATAATGAATACTTCGGACAACTAAATTAACATGCAGGATTGATAATTTGTTTCACTAGAAAAAAATTAACAAAATTTTATTACGATTTTGATCTTTTAAAATAAGACAAATCAAAACCATAATAATGACCAATTCCTACATAAGTCAGTCCTACTTTTTCTAAAACTTTTTGAGAAGGTATATTGCTTGGTAAAGTCACTCCAACAATTTCTTGCAAGTGGAGCTTATTAAATCCATGGTTAACCAAATACTGCGCACCTTCGGTAGCATAACCTTTACCCCAATACGCCTGGAGTAAACGATAGCCAATTTCAATTTCCTCAGTGGTATCTAAATTTTTTAAACAAAACCAGCCTATATCCTCTTCTGAATCTTTTAAGCTAGCAACAAATATTCCTAAACCTTCCTTTTCTGCATAGCCATCCACCCGCTTTTTCACAAAATTATCAGCATTTTCAAAGGAATCGTCTGGATCACCGATATATTTCATCACCTCAGGATCTGAATTCAGCTGTACAATTAATGCTGTATCTTCATATTGGAGCGGTCGAAGGATTAAGCGTTCTGTTTCAAAAGGGATTTTAATCATTCTTTTTTCTTTGCCCATTTTTTTATTTCAGACATAGCGAATTTATCGTCTTTCCAGCCAACCAATTCAACTTTCCCAAGTCCTTTATAATTTAAAAACCAATCTTTGATAATTGTTTGCGCAATATTATACTCAATCATAAAGTCTTCAAAATTGGTTGCTTTTATTACTCTTAAGGTAGAGTCTACAGGAACCGCAATCAGCTTTGTATCGACTTTTCCACCATCTAAAAGTTCTAATGCTGCTATAGGAATCACTTCGACAGCACTTCCAGATGACATCGATTCAGCAATCACCAATATATCCAAGGCATCGCCATCGCCTCCTTTGTTTTTATCCATCAAAGTACCTGGAATGAATCCATAATTACCTGGATAAGGTAAAAAATCGATCACTCGATCTTTTCCATCTTTTTGATCAACCTCAAAAGTCTTTGTAGAAGAATTATACTCAATTTTTTGATTCGTACCTGCTGGGATTTCAATTACAGCGTTCACCCCTTTCTCTCCAAATGTTTTAACATTGGTTGGCTTTACTGCCTCGGGCTCTGTTTTACAGCCCATTATCAGAAAAAGTACCAGAATAAGAATACAAGACCTCATATTATATTTCGTTTTTATTGCCTCAAAGGTAGTAAAAAGTTGCTACCTTCGTAGCTACTTTCTAATTGTCTTAAACAATACATTTTTATCAAAAAAGACCACTTAACTTGAGTACTTTTAGATCGTAAAAAACTTTTTAGGCTAAAATTTCTTACACTATTACAAAACTAAATACGATGAGTGACAATAACTACTTTGCACCAGAAGATCTAAAAAACTTTAGTAAGATAAGCGATTGGCAGGAAGAATATGGAAAAAAGTTCTTTGATTGGTACGGTTCTGTTTTTCAGGAAGGCGCTTTGACTGAGCGAGAAAAATCTTTAATTGCGCTTGGTGTAGCGCATGCTTTACAGTGCCCGTATTGTATTGAAGCTTATTCAAAAAGCTGCCTGGTAAAAGGTGCTGATGAAGAGCAAATGATGGAAGCCGTTCATGTAGCATCCGCCATTCGAGCAGGAACAACCCTGGTTTATGGCACCCAAATGATGAAGCATGTCGAAAAGCTTTCTATGTAAGGCAGGTAGGCAGGTAGGCAGGTAGGCAGGTAGACAGGTAGACAGGTAGACAGGTAGACAGGTAGACAGGTAAAGTAAAGTCTTATAAGGTAAGATAAGAGGCTTTTGATTGATATATTTAAGAGAAACACTTTTTTTAAAAAATACAAATTTCTATTTTCACATATGGCGATTAAGCAGAAAACGAAATCTTTAAGTGCAACAGATAATAAACTAGCAGATACTTTTTTCCAACTTCAAGTACTGAATGGTAAAGAAGTCGTTGATGCTAAATTTCCAAGTTTTTCGGATAAGATTGCGGAAGCTGGTCAGCTACCTTTAAGACCAGTACCGATTGAGATTTTTCAACTCAATATTGGAAAGCTATGTAATCAAACCTGTGCTCATTGTCATGTTGATGCCGGACCGGATAAGAAGGAAGAAAACATGTCAAAAGAGACTTTAGAAAAATGTCTGAAAATCATTGCTGAAGTGCCTTCTATTAAAACGGTAGATATTACCGGTGGAGCACCAGAAATGAATCCGCATTTTAGATGGTTTGTTGAGGAATGTACGAAGTTGGGTAAACAGGTTATTGATCGTTGTAATTTGACCATTATCAGAGCCAATAAAAAATACCATGACCTTCCTGAATTTTTAGCGAAACACAAAGTACAAGTGGTTTCATCCCTCCCCTATTTTTCAAAAAGCAGAACCGATAGCCAAAGAGGTGATGGTGTTTTTGAGGATTCTATTAAAGCCTTGAAAATGCTTAATGAAGTGGGTTATGGAAAAGAAGGAACTGGCTTGCAATTAGATCTGGTTTATAATCCTTCCGGTGCTTTCTTACCGAGCAGTCAGGAACAGTTACAAAGTGAATTTAAGCGTCAGCTAAAACGAAAATACGATATCGTCTTTAACAGCCTTTTCGCGATTACCAATCTTCCGATTAGTCGATTTCTGGACTACCTTATTCAGACGAATAATTATGAGGAGTATATGCAGCTTCTTGTCGAAGCTTACAACCCTGGGACTATCATGGGATTGATGTGTAGAAATACGATATCTGTAAGCTGGGATGGTTATTTGTATGACTGTGATTTCAATCAAATGCTGGA
The DNA here is from genome assembly GCA_964467425.1 of uncultured Saprospiraceae bacterium. GTDB lineage: Bacteria > Bacteroidota > Bacteroidia > Chitinophagales > Saprospiraceae > JAHDHW01. The sequence goes on along the minus strand of CAYXQH010000071.1, from coordinate 1,352 downwards.
TTTAAAAGTAGCCACAAAAGATGCTAAGCATTTGGATAGTTTTGATATCGAGCAATTGAATAATCGTAACATTGTACTCAATCAACATTGCTACGGTTGTACTGCTGGAGCTGGGAGTAGCTGTGGTGGTGAGATCACTTAGGCCTACAATCCTAATCGTTTTCCTTTCTTAATAAAATAGTTTCGGTGTTCGACATTCGGTGTTCGACATTCGGTGTTCGACATTCGGTGTTCGACATTCGGTGTTCGAC
>CAYXQH010000071.1:0-1001 GCA_964467425.1 uncultured Saprospiraceae bacterium | reverse complement strand
ATTCGGTGTTTTTCAAGCGCTCTGCTTGTCCTTCCTATTTGGTTAAAAAATAATTTTGAATAATCAAAAATCCCAAATTATTTAGTTTTAAGTATATTTGAGTCTGATTTTATAAAATTATTAAAAAAGGATGCTTTAATATGGACGAGCCAACTCTAATTCAAAACTTAGGAACCCTATTGATGCTGGTTTTACTACAAGCTGTTTTAGGTTTTGACAATTTATTATACATCTCTTTAGAATCTAAAAATGCTCCCGAAGATAAACGAAGTTATGTTCGAAAAGTCGGTATCGGTTTGGCAATCGTTCTTCGGATAGTTTTATTGGTTGTTTTACTAAAATTGATCGGTCTATTTCAGGACACGCTTTTTACTGTTGATCTTGGCACCTTTTTCCACGGAGAATTTACGGGCCACAGTCTGATTGTATTGGCAGGTGGAGCCTTTATCATTTATACAGCAATCAAGGAAATTTGGCATATGATTGCTATGGAAGAAAGTGATGATGGTAAAAATAGTCGTCAAAAATCTACAGGTCAGGTCATCTTTATGATTGTTATTATGAACCTTGTCTTTTCATTTGACTCTATTTTAAGTGCCGTTGCTTTGACGGATGTCGTTTGGGTCATGGCGACCGCTATCATAATTGGAGGTGTCTTAATGATTGTTTTAGCGGATAAAATCTCCGATTTTCTTGCAAAAAACAGAATGTATGAAGTATTGGGGCTTTTCATCCTTTTCCTCGTCGGAATCATGCTGGTCACCGAAGGAGGACATCTTGCGCATATTACGATCATGGAGTCGCCAGTTCATCAAATGAGCAAAACTACCTTTTACTTTATTCTGGTAATTTTAATCCTGACAGATATTGTTCAAGGCCGATATCAAAAAAATCTAACAAAGAAAAAACTAAAGAACAAAGAACAGTCAGAAAATGCTTAGAAAACGGCATATTTTGATTCAAAATGATATAGTCACGCAAACTTGGTTTAACAATTGATT
>CAYXQH010000070.1:0-14758 GCA_964467425.1 uncultured Saprospiraceae bacterium | reverse complement strand
TCTTAAAATTAAAATAACTAATTAGAGTGGTTGTCATTAATAGGATAATTGCAACAATTACTTTTAATTTAATTATGTACGTTTAAAAAGAGTTTCTAAACAATATCTTGATAAACATTTCATTATATTTGCAGGAATTTTTTTGAAAAAGATTAATGACATCATGAAAAAATTGATTTTTATTTTAGTTGCGCTGATCTCTGCCTTCAGTTTCACCAATGAAGTAAGTGCTCAATGTGTAGAGAACCCTCCTGGTAGTGGCACCTATAAATTACCGAATGGTGATCCGTGTCCAAATACGATCGTTACTGCAGTACCATTTTTACGAATTGTACCAGATGCACGTTCTGGAGCGATGGGAGATGTTGGTTTAGCGATTTCTGCTGATCCAAATGCTATGCATTTTAATGCGTCTAAGTTGGCATTCGTTGAAAACGATGTCGCAGTATCTGCAACATACACGCCTTGGCTAAGAGCTTTAGGTTTACAGGATGTATACCTCGCTTATCTTTCTGGTTATAAAAAGCTTGATGACAGCCAAACCGTTGGAGCTAGTTTACGGTATTTTTCTTTAGGAACAATCTCGTTTACAGATGACAATGGTCAACCACTTGGTACAGGTCGTCCGAATGAGTTTGAATTTGCATTTGCTTATGCTCGGAAGCTTTCTGATAATCTTTCCGTTGCTGTAACACCTAAATTTATTTACTCTAACCTAGCAGCTGGACAGAGCATTGGAGATATTGAAATCACACCTGGAATTGCTGGTGCGGCAGATTTTTCATTGACTTACAAAACGCCTGTTCAACTTCAATCAGGAACTTCTAATCTGACTGTTGCTGGTGCAATTACTAATCTAGGATCGAAAATTTCTTATACTAAATCGGTTAACAAGGATTACATCCCAACGAACTTAGGATTAGGAGCTGCATGGGATTTTGATTTTGATGAGTTTAATTCCTTTACTGTAGCAGCTGATATTAATAAGCTTTTAGTTCCTACACCTTGTCTTGGTGATAATTGTGATGAAGATGGTAACGGAATTCTCGATTATAAAGAACAGTCTATGTTCTCAGGAGTTTTGAGCTCTTTTGGTGATGCTCCAGGAGGAGGATCAGAAGAGATTAAAGAATTGATGTATTCTATTGGTGTAGAATATTGGTATGACAAACAATTCGCGGTAAGAGCAGGATACTATTCTGAAAATGTAACTAAAGGTAATCGTAAATATTTTACGGTAGGTCTTGGTTTGAAATACAACGTTTTCGGATTGAATTTCTCTTATTTAGTTCCGACAACGAATCAAAGAAATCCTCTAGACAATACACTTAGATTCTCCTTGCTATTTGATTTTGCGGCATTTAGCCCAGATGAATAATCAAATAACAAATGATCAAAAAAGGCATTCTGGAAAATTCCAGAATGCCTTTTTTGATTTACCTATTTTAACTCTTGCTACAGCTTTAACAACTTAATTGTTTTTGCTGCACCTTCCTTTTTTAATTCTAGAAAATATAGTCCTCCTTCCAGGTTTTGAGTATTTATCTTTAGTAAATCTTGATCAGGGCTTACACTTCCAGCTTTTAAGTTTCGACCATTTAAATCATAAAGCGCCCAATATTCAATAGGCCGACTCAGTTCAACTTCAAAGTAATCTTGAAAGGGGTTTGGATAAATCGAAAACCTATTATCCATTTCTTCAAAGTAAAGGGAAGTGGTATTATCCAACCATTGTTGAATTGAAAACGACAATAACTTCTGAGGGAGGATGACTGTACTGGTCACTTCAAATTCTTCAGAACAAACATAACCAGAGCCATCATCTCTTAACGTTATACCTTCGGTTTGGCTATTGGTCAATCCCGTACCTAGAGAGATTCTTCTTTTATTTCCTGAAAAAAACAAACTCTCCTGATAATCAAATAGCAACCACATAAAATTGATTCCAAACTCTGTATATCCAATCAATACAATTTCTCCATTACTTGAAATATCTGCTCCGGTAATTAAGCCTGCGACGTTAAAGGTTTCCACTAATTCGGCCGTATGGCTTCCTGGTGTAGCAGGAATAACATAATGCTTGGTTTGGTTGTTTACCCAGTTTTTAGTGAAAAAATGAAGACTGTCATTAAAAAAAATAAAGGCTTCACAATCAAAGTCATTATTATTTAAATTCTGTGAAAAATCAGTCTGGTCACCATACTCAAAATCGATCTCTTCTGCATTTACAATATTATTGGAAAGATCTGTTTTGCTAATTCTATGCACTTTTAAATTAGTTCGATTCCCAGCATTATTTCCAAAATCGCCTACGTAGATATAATCCTCATCCTCTGTAATATCTTCCCAGTCTATATTGTCAGCTGTAGCAATCGTAACGGATTGTAGGATAGCTCCATTGGTCGAATCGATACGATAAATTTTATCTTCATTTCCAGCATCATTATGAATCCAAAGACCTGAGCTTAGCCATTCTACTCCAGAACATTCATTTAAATCATCTGGAAGAACAGTAACTTCAGTCATCGAATATTCTGTCAAATCATAGGTACAAGACCCATCATTCGTAAGTGCATTAGAATCATAATTATTTGCCTGAGGATCAGTACACCCAGGTTGTGCATGGGTGTTCACCATTAGAGTAGACAACAAACATAATAGTATTAAATATCTCACCTTTTTATTTTTTTGACCTATTAGTAATTAGACAAAAATTTATCCATTTTCATATGTGCGAAATGACGGTAATTAGTTGGGCGGTAGAATGAGAAAGAATCTTCCCTTTGAAAACAATTATCAAAGGGAAGATAAAAAATTGAAAACCTATAAGCCGGATTCTGTCTTCCGATCTTATCCTGATATTATCAAGAACGACCGAAACTCTATCATTTATCTAGTCTCCGTATTACTAGGGAGATCTATCTGCCTACCCCTCCCGACTTTCATTGCTGAAAACTAGGCAAGCGACCTAGCTTCTCCACTTTACGAACGAGTCGAAAAGTTTTGAAATCGAAATGTACATGGCATTTCAACCCACAAGGTTTATCCACCCCGACAATTACTTGCCGAGATTGTGCGCTCTTACCGCACATTTTCACCCTTACCCAGACGATTCCTAGGAATGTCTGGGCGGTTATTTTCTGCGACACTTTCTGTATGCTGATATTCCAATCCCGATAGCTATCGGGACGGATTCAGCATCCCATCAGTTAGATGGTGTAGTTGCTCTACGTTGTCCGGACTTTCCTCGTTCCCGTCCCGATAGCTATCGGGAGGGCCCGCGATAGAGCAGTTTTCAATATTCTTTTTATAAAAATTCTTACTCTTGCTTTAAAGTTCCCAAAAATACATTTAAATCGTTCCAAAAAATGACTTTTTGCAGCTTAAAAGGCATTTAAACCTAAAAGGCTGAAAGAGAATTCACCTTCATAAAGATTATTATTTATTTTTTTTATAATTTGTAAATCATTACATATCTGATATTTATCATTTAAATTTGCTCTTTTAATCCCTGAATTAGTCTCAGCATTTTTTTTAAATTTCTTAATAATCCGCTATACTTATTGATTTTACTGCATTTTGGATTAAATTTTGTGGTTATATGAAGACTAAACCTTTTACTTTCAAGCACTTAATCGGCTGAACAAGCGTATGACAAAAAAGCTATATTTTCATCTGGCACTAGCTTGTATCTTATTAATCATTGCCATTATCTTTGATTTTGGATTTAGTAAAAAATCTAAACTCCCTGGCTTTGCAGAAAAGATAAATCAACATCTTCACCAACAAGAAGCTGAAGTAGAGGCTTTTTTCGAAAATACTTCTTTTATAAAACGTCAACTCCGCTCAGGAGATAGTTACGGAATCAATGAAAAAGATTTTAAGGTTCTTAAAGAACTTTCAGAAAAATCTTACTCCATTGCTATTTACAGAAAAGATTCTCTGGTATTTTGGACGAACAATATTATTTTACCTACCGTCAATGATCGTACGTCTATTGAGTCAGAGCGTGTTTATGCATTCAAAGAACAAAAGAATGGTTATTACGAATTAATCGGACAGTCTTATGGAGATAATGAATTAGGAATGTATACGGTTACTGCCCTCATTCCTATCAAGTACAACTTTGGAATAGAAAGTAATTATCTACGAGATATTTTTGTCGCTGCACCGCAAATTCCTACAAAAATTGGCTTATCTAAAAACGGCCCTTATTCGATTGTTTCCTCTTCCGGGAAGGTGCTTTGTAGTCTGGATGAAAGCTCCAAGGTAGTGGACCTTAAAGTATTGAATACAAGCTTATGGTTATACCTTTTGGCATTTATCGCTACCGTATTATTTTTTCATAATGTTGCTGAGCTTTTTATTAAGAAAAATAAAATCCTTTATGGTGCTGCATTTTTTATAGTTTCTGTTTTTGGGTTGCGATTAATCACTTATCTATTAGGCTTTAGCTCAAAGTTTGAAGAGCTGCCAATATTTACCCGAAACTTTGATACGATATTGAGTGCTTCGCTTGGTGATTTACTGATTAACATTGGTTTATTATTCTGGGTCATGGCATTTTTCCATAGTGAGTTTCCTGTCCGCTCCTATAATCACCTGAAACCCGGAACAAAATTCAGAGTAACGGCATTAAACTACCTTGCCATCTTTGGAGGTATTTTAATGCTTACTGCCGTATTTAAAACATTGGTTTTTGATACCACTTTGAATTTCGATTTTAATAATGTTTTTGAGCTAGGCACCAATAGTTTATTAGCGATTACTGGTCTTATACTTTTATTGATCGCCTTATTTTTATTCAGTCATCGAATGATGATGACGATAAAAAAGATTGCATTAAATCGGTACCGACGTCTTTTCGCACTTAGTTTGGCAGCATTGATTTGTCTTCCTTTTTTAATCTTTATCGATTTCGTTATAAGTCCGTTTTATTTACTATTTATTGCATTTGTCTTTGTCTTGATCTTCGACCTTTTTATAGATAGCAAGACTGTTAACTTCACCTGGCTATTAATTTGGTTAGTGATTTTGGCTGCTTTCCCTTCCACTCTATTATTTAGATTTAATGGTTATAAGGATGGGATGATTCGAAAAGCCTACGCTAAAGAATTAACAGATACAAAAGACTTTATTGTAGAGGAATCCCTCGATAATTTGAAGCATAAAATTTTAAATGATAGCATATTAAAAACTGCGCTTCCTGCTCCTGATACAAAAATTCAGCAATCCGATATACGAAAGAAAATTGATCTCTTGTTCGCTGACGATAATTATATGTTTTATAATTACACGTATGATTTATTTGCTTTTAACAAAAAGGATGAATCCATTTTCAAGGACAAGGAAACACAGAAAGATAAGATTAACTTAAAGTTTGAAGCTTCTGATTATACAGATATTGATGATGTAAAATACTGGTCGAATAACGAGGGAAAATCTGCATATCTACTGGACATTGAATTATCCAATGAATCAAATTTAGAAAATACGACAACCCTAGTTTTAGAGATTCAACGACAAAGAAGAGAACAGTCAAAAGTATATACAGAATTACTTAATGATAAGCCCTATAAAAATCTGGAAAAACTAGGCAAGTATGATTACGCTGTTTACAAAAACAAAAAGCGTATTGACTATGAGGGTAAAAGTTATGGTAATTTTTTAAACATGGAAAACCTTCCGAAACCGGGAGAATATAAAGAGGAGAATTTTAAAGAACGGTCCGACCTTATTTATACCTCACTGGATGGAGGAGTGGTCGTCACAATTGCTAAAGCGACTGAAGATAATTTGAAAAAAGCTATTTCACTATTTTCTTATATTTTTTGTACGCTTTTGTTCTTTGTTCTCATTTTTGCCATCATAAATTATTTCAGGAGAATACTTCCAGAATCCATCAACTTCTTTATTTCTAAAGGTCCTTCCTTAAGAAATAAAATACAATTTTCAGTGATCGGGATGATCCTAGTCTCTTTCGTTGCTATTGGTATCGTTACCGTTTGGTATAACAATAATGATAAAAACGAGTATCACTCCAAGAGGCTTCAAAGAAAAACAGAGCAGGTTGAGGAAGCAGCCCATTATGCTGTAGCGCTCTTATTAAAAGACAGTACTAATGCGTTCACTTCTTCTTTAGATAATCTTTCCAATTTGGACATTGTGCGTCCGATGTCTCGTATATCACGATTGGATGTCAACATGTATGATTTAAATGGAAACTTAGTCGCCTCTTCAGAAGAGGATATTTTTAATAAAGAAATTATTTCTAAGAAAATGAATGCTCCGGCTTTTAAAGCATTAATCGGGCAAAACGTTTCTTCTTATACCCAGGAAAAAGAAATGATGGGGAGTTTGAATTATCGGGTATCTTACATTCCATTAAATTTAAGAGAAAAGCCAATCGCTTTTCTAGGACTTCCATACTACTCCGAGACCAGTAATCTTCGTACGGATGTTACCGTCTTTATGAGTACACTTTTGAATGTTTACGTTTTCCTTTTATTGATTGCAGGTGGTTTGACAATTTTTGTTGCCAATTCTATCACTAAGCCAATTGCGGTAATCGGAGAAAAACTAAAACGCATTAAGTTAGGTACTCGAAATCAACCTTTGGAATGGAAATCTCAAGACGAGATTGGAACCTTGATTGATGAGTATAATAAAATGATTAAAAAGCTGGAAGATAGTGCGGATCGACTCGCTCAATCTGAACGTGAAGGTGCCTGGAGAGAAATGGCAAAGCAAGTAGCGCATGAGATTAAAAATCCATTGACGCCTATGAAATTGAGTATTCAGTACTTGCAACACGCATTCAAATCAAACCCAGAAAATATTCAGCCTTTATTGAAAAGGGTTTCCAATACACTAATTGAACAGATTGATAATCTGGCTCAAATCGCATCGGAGTTTAGCAACTTCGCGAAAATGCCACGTGCTGAAAATCAAAATCTTGATTTCAATCATCTCGTAGCTTCCGTTTATGATTTATTCCATGATGGAGTAGTTGATGATCTGGATATTAGCCTGGATCTTCCGGAAGAAATATATACGGTCTATGCGGATAAGAATCATCTTATTCGGGTATTAAATAATTTAATGAAAAATGCCGAGCAGGCGATCCCATTAGATCGAACAGGTAAAATTCAGATTTCATTGTATAAAACGGATGATATAGTAACGCTTAAGGTAAGCGATAATGGAACCGGAATTTCTGATGATAAAAAGGACAAAGTATTTGTTCCAAACTTCACAACTAAAAGCTCCGGTACGGGCTTAGGTTTAGCTATTTCAAAAAACATTATTGAATCGGTAAATGGGGAAATTTATTTCAGAACGGTAGTTGGAGAAGGGACTGACTTCTTTGTCGAGTTGCCTATTATAAACATCAATGAACCTCAGCCTTTAATCAAGGAATCTACTTAGTAATGATCAATTAATGATTTCCAGGTTTTCGTCCGTTACTTAATAATATTTCCAAAACGTTTGTTGAAACCTTCAATACCTTGCAGACCGCCGGTGTGTACGATCATGACTTTTGAACCGCTTCGGAAAAATCCTTTTTGGATCAAATCAAAAACGCCAAATACTAGTTTTCCAGTATAAACAGGATCCAGAGGGATATTATATTTTTCTTTGAAGGTATTGATGAATTCAATTAATCGAGCATCGTATTTTGCATATCCACCAAAATGATAATCTTCCTGAATAGACCAATTGGTTTTTTCTTCTTTTGCTTTCTCTAGCAAATCCTGAATAGACTTTTTCATAAATTTTCCTTTCAAAACAGGAAAAGCAATTAGATGTTGATGTCTTTCCAATCCAGTAATCATTCCTGCTGCTGTCCCTCCTGTACCACTGGCTACACACCAATAATCAATCGTGTTATCATCCATTATTTCCTTACAACCTTTTAGCGCTAAAACATTGGTCCCTCCTTCCGGAATGATATAAGTTTCTGAAAAATTCAGATCTAAATCTTGAAGAATTATTTCTTTATTTTTATAGGCTAATCGACTAACATAGACGAGATCCATTCCTTTTTTCTCAGCTTCTAATAAGGTAGGATTTAAAACTCTGGGCTTCTCCCCTCTTATGATCCCAATTGTGTTAAAATTAAACTGTGTGCCTGCCTCTGCTACTGCTGCGATATGGTTCGAATAAGCTCCGCCAAAAGTAAGCAGGACCTTTTTACCTTCCTCTTGAGCCTGGATCAAATTGTATTTTAACTTTCTCCATTTATTACCAGATAACTGCGGGTGTAACTGATCTTCTCGTTTAACAAATAAAGATATCCCAGCATTTATAGCTTCTTGAGCATCAATTTTTTCTACTCTACTCGTTCTCAAAAAGTCTGTCGAAATGAATCTTTTCATCTTGAATGTAAAAAATAAATAAAATCAGCATTAAATATAGAACATTTACATATATAAAACCGTATAAATCAATGGCATTAAAATTGTGATATATAATGCCTACGATCTTACAGTCTTATACCATTTTTACCCACTCCCTGAAGTACATAACCCACACTGCCCTTTAAGGCATGGTATTTTGCTATGTAAAAACTAAGCAATAGTACCTAAATATTACTGAAACACTATCCAAAACCGTTTAAAAGCAGATGAAAAAGACCAAATTAAAATTAGACCGATTAAAGGTTAAAAGTTTTTTGATCAGCTCCAAAAGTAAAATAAACAAAAAAACTAAAGGAACTGATGGTGGATATACCTGGGTTGGGTAGTCTATTAAAAAACTAAACTCTTGAAATTAAGCCGATGAGCATAGTTTGTTCATTCGGTAGTATAAAAACTAGGTTTTACCTTATGGTAAAGCCTTTTGCGTTTTAGGGACTAATTCTGCCTTGATTCTTTATGATCTTCTTACCTTCGCCCAAAATCAAGAGATGCCACGGGAAGACCAACAGGAAGTAGCGAACGCTATCACGCATGGTGTAGGAATATTACTTACTATTATAGGCTCTATTGTACTCATCGGTACTGGTCTCCAAAAATGGACAGCTATCCATATCTTTGGGCTTTCCCTTTTTTGCTTTTCTCTTTTATCAGTCTATACTTCTTCGACGATTTATCATTGTATAAAAGAAGATGCTATAAAAGCTATTTTCCGAAAGATTGACCACATCTGTATTTATATACTTATTGGAGGAACGCATACGCCATTTGTATTAATCTACCAATGGAATAGCTTTGGGCAATATTATTTAATTGCGTTATGGTCTTTGATTCTTATCGGCATTCTTTATAAAGTATTTTTTATGGGAAGATGGAAATGGGTATCCCTGGTATTTTATATTTTTCTAGGATGGATGGCGGTTTTTATCATTCCTAGTATGCGAAGTGAAATGCCTGATATTGTTTTTTACTGGATCATTGCGGGTGGCGTTTTTTATACCTTAGGTACTATTTTTTATAGCTGGGAAAAGCTTCCTTATCATCATGCGATTTGGCATGTATTCGTTTTGGGTGGTAGTGCCGGACATTATATTGCTATGTTATATGCTTATGCCTAAACGTTCGTTTTAAATAAAAAAAGAATGCAGCAGACGAATCTGCTGCATTGTATAAAAAGTAAAACATTGATTACTTAACGCTAAGTAATTTCTTGGTTACCTTTTCTTTATTATCTGAAACGGAAATAAAATATATCCCTGCTGATAGTTTACCTCTTACCTGCGAGTCCATTTCAAAATTTACTGATTCGCCAGGCACCAAACCAGTAAGTGTATGTACATAGACGTTATTCCCCATTAAGTCCGTTATTCTAATCTCTGCTTGATTTCCGCTCACCCAATCCATATTAATTGTAAACGCTCCATCTCTCGTTGGGTTTGGAAATAAGGACAAGGTCAGCCTTTCCTCTTCTAATGAAGATTTTTCTATCACGATCTCCTCCTCTAGTCGCTCTTCAGCGTAATCAATACAACAAATCTCTAAAGGTTCGTCTATCAACATATTAGGATTTGGAGAAGGACAAGAGTTGGTATTTACATGATAACCAATTCCTGTTGGGCTATTTGCAGCATCATATTTAAAAATACCCATTCCTGTTCCAGTTATTTCAAAACAATCATCTTTAGAATATAGAGAACGGAATAAACCAAATCCACCTGACTGATACCTATAATACGGATTTCGATAATTCACATAAACATCATGTTGTGCTTCAAACATTCCCATCCTATCTAAATCCATATTTTCCAAATACAAAACATCTTCCCCTACCTCTTGGTTGATCAATCGAATATAATGCGGATTACCATTTGTAAATTCTGGACAAGATTGGTGGTTCGCAACTTCCTCATTTCTAACAAGACGATGACTCCGATTATAAATAGCGCCATCATTTGGAGCAAAACCTGCCCATCCTGTTGGGATACCAGCAATGATGTCAAAGCCTGTTGCGGCAGGACTATATTGATAACTTGTTTCATTTTCGATATCCATCATCATTGGTCCTGGTGTATAATCCAAAGCAGATGCCACATGAATAAAATTCCAATATAATCCATCAGAAGTAAGCGAAAAACTGAGGTTTGAATTAGCTAGCCATGGGCTTCCTATAGAAAGTTCAATATCCATATTCCCTGTTCCACTATTATCATATTTAAAAGAACCAAAAGGAGGACAAGAAAAACTATTTTCAGAAGCTTTACCTTTCAAACGGTCAAACTTGTAAATTCCTCCAGCTTTTGTACAAAAGGATCTAATATTACTTGCCGTGATATTATGGTTATAAAGAGTATATTTTGTTTTTGTTAGCGTCACACCGAAAAGGAAAAATCGCACTTTCAAATGCCAGGCATCAACAGAAGCATCTAATAAATCACCTGTTACAAAATGTGGATTGGTTCTTAAAACAAAACTCGCATCTGTTCCCAGAACCTTAATTCCTAAGATTCTTAAATATACCGACCCTGACATATCTAACAGCTTATCATTAGCCGTTCTAAAACCGCCGTCAGAAAATCTCGTTTGGTCTTTATCCCCCATCGAACCATTAGAAAGTGCCATCAACTTACAATGCTCGGGATATCCATTATTAGCTAGATTACTAAAATCATCCAAAAAATCTGCTCTCCTTTGGTGATGCGTGTATTCGCCATTTGGTGTCCGCGTATCCACATGATAAATCAGCATATCCTTCACCCCTTTACTATCCAGCATTACATTATATTCTTCAGCGATCTTTCTATCTACAACAGAGACACCTGCCAAAGCATTAAATCCAATTCTATATAAGTGTTGTAAGGATAATGGGATATTTGCTCCTTGATGTGGAGAATCATTCGTGATCAACAATCGGGTATTATGTCCTCTATCCTGCGCACAACTTTGAGGTCCTGGGGGAAATTGTTCCATATGAGCCAATGCATACTTAGAAATTACGCCACCCATACTATGTCCCATTATTACAAACTGATGATCATTATTCATAGTTCGACACTTTAGTTCTTCTATCAATGCAATCAAAGACATTGCATTGTCATGGATAGCATTACCAGTACTACCAAAATCAACCATCACGATATCATATCCAAAATTTTGGAGCTGAATCACCTGGGGCTCTTCTAACATTTCTTTATAATCATCTGCAGATTTACTACTTTCATAAACTGGAAAGGCTTTCATAAAGTCCAAAATCTCATATCCTTCTACATAAATCAATAGTTTATTAAGCTCGCCACTTGTGTTAGTACAATTATAATAAACATCAGCTTCAAGACCTGGAACATTATTTATCACCATATCTGGAGTTGGAGAAACATGCGTAGAACCAACGTTGAATAATGATCTCGAATACTTAATCATATTTCCACCATCATCATAAATGGCAACTTCAATATTTTTATCTCCTATCACTGTATAGTTTACGGTATAGTCTTCATCTACTGGATTATAAAAAGGAATCCAACCATTTCCATCATCAAAATTAATCCTAAGCGTATAAGAGTTGCCATAGTATGGCGCATTATACGAATCTTTATAAATATGAGGACCTATTGAAAAGGTAACATCGCTCAAAAAAGAACTTTGCACCAAAGGCGCTGCTGAAAAAAGGTTGTACTCATCGTACGGATAACCAGGTCTCCCCATTTTATCGATGAGTCTGTTATTTTGCAAATCAAAATCAAAATAAATTGGCGTTGTTAATGCATCTTCTTTTAATCGGTAATAATCAAAATCCATAACACCAATTGGAATCCTTCCACTTGGATCTTGATATACATTGTCAAAAATATCTTCTGCCGTTTCCCAAAGTGTTACATCATAAGCGGCATTATACATTTCTTCATAAAGTAAAAACCAATTATCCGTACTACTTTGTTCTCCGCAAAAATTAGAAAAGAAGATTTCATCCACAGTATGTGCCGACATGTCATATAAAAAATGTTTGGTATCAGTCGGTGGTAAATCTAAATGTCCGAAAATTGCTCTAAGTTCATCATTAGCCAGACCTTGTGGATTTAACTGTGCAAATATATTTGTAAAAAACAAGCAGGATACTGCTACTATAAATAACTTTTTCATTAGAATTTGTTTTATGTTTTACTGCTTACTCTATTTTGGCTTTTCAGCTTCCGCCATTGTTCGGTTTTTGAGACCATAGTTAGATCGTTAAACTACTGGAAGTAAATCTGAGTGTTTGGTAATATATCCGTAGTGCCTCCTCCGCCAGTACTTCCTCCTGAACTTCCTTCCAGACAACCTGCATAATCTGATTTAGCAGATGCGTTGCAGTCCATGTAGTCTTTATTACAATTTGCACCTTCACAAAAAGTCCATGTCTTAAGACAAGCACCTAAATCACTTCTGTAAACTGCATCGCAGGAAACATCCTGAATAGGTAAGGGACCTATGTCATCCAAAATAAAATCGGCCACTATATTTTGATTCATAGGATCTTCAAGAAAAATTAGATTTTCGTCGACGATATCCTCTTTTTCTTTCCTACTAACTAAACATGCCAATGCATTAGGATTGCCCTCTAAAGCGTTATATTTCTGGTCATAGTCTAGAGAGCTATCTTCTTCAATAGTATAGTAAATATCCAAATCTGGAAATGGTGTATTTTCCATAGTAAGCAAATATCCGGAGCACACATCTGCAATTATTTCTGCTTGCTGCTCCGAATCTCTAGCCGCTGCACTTATTGATTCATCAGCATTTGAAATTGCTGGATCGATTTCTTCTTTCTGACAACTAGATAAAACCAATGAGCAAAATAATAATGCTGATAAAGAAATTAAACTGATCTTTCTCATGATAAATAAATTTTAAAAAGTGAATAAAAAAACATTCGTAATCAATGAATTACAATGTCAAAACTAGAGGCTTTACAGGCTCTAAACCATTATGATTTTTTCACTTTTTTCTTACTTTTTATTCAAAAAAAATATTTAAAATCATCAGCATTACATCATTATTTATTTTTTATTGGGAAGCAGACTAGTTGGCGAAAACTTATTTTAAACTCTGAGAGAACGCCGGATAAAATGTATAGCTGAAGTATCGGAGAAATAGATAGGTAAATGGAAGGTTAATATCAAAAAAGCCTCTCACCAAGAAAATGGCAAGAGGCTTTTTAAAGCTTAGGATTCTATGATCCCTATTTTTGTTTTAGCACTTTTACTATGCTGCTCTGTTCACCATTGGTTAGTTTGACAATATATAATCCACTTGACCAGGTTTGTGTGTCAAATCGAAGATAGTTTTCAACCACCGTTTGTGTAGCATCATTTACTTCGTATTGCATCAATTCTCCTGTTGCATTATATACAGTAATCGAAGTCGGAGACAAAGTAGAAGATATCCATTTGACGTTCAACTCATTTGTAAAAGGATTAGGGTTTACGCTTAATACTTCCTCATAATCAAGCCTGGAGTTTTCGTTTCTTTGGTCAAGACCTGGTTCTGGTTCTTGGTCATCTTCTGGGCAAAATACACAATTACTTAAATCAAAGGTATAAGATGCTACATTGTCTTCATCCCATTTTACAGTTGCCGTTCCATCTTTAAAAATCAATTCATACATTTTTTTTCCACTTGCATCCTTACCAATATACTTTCGATCTCCATTCTCTGATTCTTCATCAAATAAGGGCACATTCTCTTCAAGACAAGCATTAATCAAGCTTTCTATTTCATCACCTCCATAAGAAATCTTCAATTCAGCGTGAAAATTATCTCCATTGGTTTTTGTAATATCTGTTTCAAAATGATATTGCGTGACACATGGTTCGTCCTCAGTATTCCAATTAAAAGTTACTGAATTATCACCTTCTTCATATTCCTGCTCAAAGTACTCATCGCAAAGGCAGTTATAGAAATCTTCTAGTTCCGGCACAACATATCCATCAATTTCTTCCATATCGATAATGATACCAGAAGATGCTCCATCTTCACATAAGGATCGCACCCAGAACTGATATACTCCAGGGGTTAAACCAGTAAAAGTATGATTAGTAGCCGTCGTTATAGCAGTAGCAGTGGAGCCATCATTTTGGTTAAAATACCCTACCTCATATGCAATGACTCCTGGAGCGGGATCCCAAGTCAAAATAGCATCTGTCCCACTTATCTGAACTGAAAAATTTTCGGGAGGGGGGCATTCTGCAAATGCAGTGTTAGACAGGGAAGGAATAAGAATTCCTGCACTTAAAAAAAATAAGACAAATAGTGTTCGCTTAAATTGATTTGTACTTTTCATGTTCAATGTTTTACTTAATAATAAT
>CAYXQH010000069.1:0-14775 GCA_964467425.1 uncultured Saprospiraceae bacterium | reverse complement strand
GACTACCTGACTACCTGACTACCTGACTACCTGACTACCTGACTACCTGACTACCCCTTCCCTTTCAATCGTTCAAACTGCTTTAAAAAATAAACCTCCATCTTCCTTTCTTTAATCCACTCCCGTATTAGGAAATATAAAAATCCTTTCAAAATCAATACGGCCCCAATAATATAAGCCTCAAAAGATTGCTCGCCATCTTTGACTTCGAAAAAAAGTACATAAGCGATTTGGATGATAGCATAAGTGTATAAAGGCAGCAAGACAATTCGATTGATGTTTAAGTAGTGGCTTTCTAGTCTTCCAAAAAAGTAAAGCATCACAATGACATTTGCATAACCTAAAATATAAGTGCCAACGCCATCTAAAAAACCAAGATGGTAATAGCGGTCAAGAATAGAAATAATAGAACTGAAACATAAGCCAAGCGTAAATACAATCAGGTAAACATAAAATGTTTGTAAGGAGTTTTTATCCGATGATCTTGGAATACTTTTTACATCCATCACTGAAAAGAGATAAGCCAGACAAAGCGAACTTAGAATAGTGATGATATCCGAAATAGATTTCGCATAAATATTAGTATGTAAATCGGTGCCGTATAAAATGCAAAACCAGATATATAAAATAGAAAAACTCAACCAAAGATTTTTCCAGCCTTTAAAAAATTGTAACAATGCACGCTGGACTTCGGGAGGCTTGTCAGAGCTGATTTGGTGAATTTTGTCTCGACCACCAAAATCAGAAAACCGAGTCATCATATAAAATAAAATGACAACGACTGCTTGAATGACAGAAGCCAATAATTGGCCGCCATCTCCTGGCCTAGCATTTACTTCTTGAACTGGAATATTGGAAATCATCGGAAATGCCCAGGCTAATAGCAGGAGTAAACTGCCAATGATTAAGGTCTTTTGAAAAGGATTGAGCGTAGTAGCTTGGCGAAGCTGATTTGTTTTTATCTTCCGCTTATTTTGAAAAATGAAATCATGATACCCTTCAAAACCCAAACTTTTAGCGATCTCCTCTAATTTTCCAGCTGAAGGCATATTCTTCCCTTGCATCCAATTTTGAAGACTTTTATTCAAGCTTTCCCTCGAAGAAGAAAACGCCGGATTATAGTTAATCAAAAAAGAGCTGATCGTATTCAAATCCAGATTAGAAAGTTTATGGTATTCGCCGCTGTTTAAGACCCGCCCACAAAGCGTCTTAAAAAGTAAATCCAAATCCGGACTCAATTGATTTTTAGTCATAAACAAGCTTTTCCATACTTTTCCAGAGCTTATTTGCCCTTAGAGAATTTTAAAACTACTAATTTTTTTGGCTTAAAAAGCGCAGAAATAAAGGATTAAACGGAGAATTTAGAGAAACGGATAATTAAGTTTTGCTTTTCTTAGCTTTTCCACCCTTATTACACAAATTAAACGTCTCTTTTTATCTAAATTTTACCACAAATAGACTATTTTGGGAGGTATTTTTATCAAAAAATCAGCAATATGAGTACAAAGTCATTAGACAACCAACCACAGTTGTGGGGGCATCCTGCCGGATTATACGTATTATTTTTCACAGAATTATGGGAGCGATTTAGTTATTACGGAATGCGTGCAATCCTGGTACTTTTCATCTATTCCTCTATTGAAGACGGAGGCTTAGGCTGGACCAAAGGAGAAGCACTTGAGCTATATGGTTGGTATACCATGCTGGTTTATGTGATGTCTATTCCCGGAGGGATTTTAGCAGACAAAATGCTCGGCCAAAAAAAGACAGTGATGTTAGGAGGGTTATTGCTATGTATTGGTCATGGAGTTTTGGCTGTAGAAGCTATTTGGGCATTTTATACAGGACTTGGCTTAATTATTCTTGGGGTAGGTTGCTTAAAGCCAAATATTTCTACCATGGTTGGAGGTTTATATAAAAAAGGAGATGAAAGGAGAGATAAAGGTTTTACTATATTTTATATCGGGATTAATATCGGTGCATTTTTAGCGGCTATCATCGTTGGATGGGTTGGTGAAAAAATTGGTTGGCATTATGGTTTTGGTTTAGCTGGAATCGGTATGGTGATCGGTCAGCTCGTTTATATCTGGGGGCAAAAATATTTGGTAGGTGTTGGAGATTACTTAGGTACGTCCACTGCTGAAAATAAAGCTTTGATGAATAAACCGCTATCTAAAATTGAAAAGGACCGAATGATAGTATTGTTCTTATCCTTTTTAATCATCATTGTGTTTTGGGGAGCTTTTGAACAAGCAGGCGGACTATTAAATATCTATGCTAAAGAAAAAACAGATCTTGCTATTGGATTTTTAGGAACCTCCGTTCCTGCAAGTTGGTTCCAATCCGTTAATGCATTATTTATTATCATTTTTGGTACATCGGTTGCAGCCTATTGGGTTCGTCAAAAACGTAGAGGTAAAGAAGTCTCTTCGCTTTTCAAAATGGCAGTCGGAACAATCATCATGGGTTCTGGATTTTTATTAATGGCAGGTGCATCCCAACAAGCAGGAGGTGAAGCGTATGGAAAAGCTTCTATGATGTGGTTAGTTGGGGCGTATTTATTACATACCATTGGAGAACTTTGTGCTTCACCAGTTGCCTTATCTTTCATTACAAAATTAGCTCCGGTCAAGTATGGAGCGATTATGATGGGCGTTTATTTTGCAGCTACAGGTTTGGGGAATAAACTCGCAGGTACCATTGGCGAAGCTTCACAAGCAGAAGCAGTAGAAATAAATATGGTGGCAAGTGCAGCAGATGTAAAACCTTTTTTAGATGTAGATACTTTGGTGATGGCAGATATGGACTTTATTTTAAAAGCAGATATCTATCAAGAAAATGGCAAGGTGGTTTTAATGAATAATCAAACAGGAGGCACAAAAGATTTTAGCAGTTTTATAGAGTATAAGGACGATGATGAGACAGATGCAAAAAGCATTTTAGATCGTATGATCGCTGATCAAAATGCAACGAAAGATAATCCAAAGCATGCAGTGATCAGATTTTCAAAAGATATTGAGGCTAAAAAAATAACAGCGAATAAAGGGGATGGGAAAAACTATGCAGGGACTGTCGAGATTTTTGAAGTTCAAAATAAACGTGAGTTTAATACCTTCTTATTTATTACCGGGCTGACGGTGGTGTTTGGTCTGTTAATTATTCTTTTCCTTAAAAAATTAAAAGCATTAACCCACGGAGCAGAAGAGCTGGAAATGGATGTCGACGAAACCGAAGGCTTCGAATTAGCCGACAATGATTAGAGTAAATGACGGAATAAAATTAAATGAATGTATTATAATATATTAAAACAAAACGAAAACATATTTTAAAAATCAAATTAAACTGTTATGTCAGAGAAAAAAGGTGATTTATTTAGTCATGGTTCAGTATTAGGGCACCCGTCGGGATTGTTCGTATTGTTTTTTACCGAGATGTGGGAACGTTTTTCCTACTATGGTATGCGAGCATTATTAGTACTGTTTTTAGTAAGTGCATTAGGACTTGGTGGTTGGGATTGGCCTAGAGAAAATGCCTTAGCATTGTATGGAACCTATACAGCCTTGGTTTATATCACACCAATCCTAGGAGGATATCTTGCGGATAAATTTATTGGATATAGGTGGGCCGTTGTGATCGGTGCTCTGGTGATGACCCTGGGACATGCTTCCATGGCTATTGAAACGCATAAAATATTTCTCTTTATTGGTATAGGTCTCCTGATCATAGGAAACGGGTTTTTCAAACCAAATATGACCTCTATCATTTCACATATGTATAAAGATTATCCAGAGAAAAAAGACGGAGCGTATACGATTTTCTATATGGGGGTAAACGCAGGAGCTTTTCTGGGGATTTTATTATGTGGATACCTTGGAGAAAAAGTAGGCTGGTCCTATGGATTTGGACTCGCAGGTATTTTTATGTTCTTAGGAATGTTACAGTTTTATTTTAACCAGGATATATTTGGAGATATTGGTAAAAAACCAGAGCCAAAGGTCGCGGAAGAGAAAGATGATGAGTTAGAATTTGAAGGGGATCGCTTGAATCCATTTACCATGTTTGATAAAATTCTGATTCCTATTTGCGCAGTAATTGGAATAGTATGGGTGATCAATGATCCGCTTTCTAAAATTGCAGGAACGAATCTTTTGATGTTTAACGAAATCGATTATTCGAATCATGTTATTTTGTTTGCCTTAATATTGTTTATGATATTACTGGTTTCAAGGATAATGAGATATCCAAAAGTAACACGTGACCGAATGATTGCCATTGTGTTTTTTGCAGTCATGACTGTGATATTCTGGATGTGCTTTGAGCAGGCCGGTGGTTCTATGAATATCTTTGCAAAAGATTATACGAATCGGATAATGTCGGGGAGCTATTATTATATTTATATAGTGATGAATCTTTTAATCACCCTGGTGCCTTTGGCGATTATTACCTGGGTATTATATAGATTGGTCAAACAGACATTTGGAAAGTATCCCTTAGCCAACTCCATTCTTTCTTTTAGCTTTTTGATTATCTGGGGTATTGTATTTTGGATGATTAATAGAGACTTTAATTCATCTTCATATGTTATTGGTTATAAAGCAATAAAAACCGATCTTGTAAAAGGATCCTACGATGCTACTCCTGAGCGATTGGAAACATTTAAGGGCTTGTTGACTGGAGGAGCGAAGTTTAAAAATGCAGAAGGTGATGGAATAAGTATTGGTGAAATTAAATACAATGGGACTTCTATAAAACTTCAGAAAACAGAGAAAGAACGAAAGTCTGAACGCGAAGCAGAACAAGAGAAGTTTGATAAAGAATATTTAGATAAAATTCTTGCTATTGCAAATACCGCAAATGCAACAGTCCACTACACGGAAAAAGAAGAAGAAAAAACAATTCCAATGAGTGGTCTAAGTTTCGAAACCACCTTAACAGAGGATGTTAATATGGGGACTGGAGAAAAAACAGTCGATAAAGAAACTACAGTTTTAGAGCCGGTTAAATTTGCAGTGAATGATCAACTTTCAATTTTAGATGTAGATAAAAAAGGAAAGTTTATTTATGTCTCTGAAGAGAAAGTACAGAATATTAGAGCAAAAGCTAAAGAAAATGAAAAAGAAACTTCTTTAGTTAAAGCGACCGTAAAAGAGATCAAAGAGAATGAAGTAGAGATTCCAGCTACCTGGTTTTTAATTCTTAACTCCTTATTTATTATTGCCTTTGCACCGCTGTTTTCCAGATGGTGGGAAAGTAAATACAATCCAAATGCCAGTTCGAAATATGGTCTTGGACTAATTTTATTAGGGATTGGTTTTGGAGCACTAGCTTTTGGATCAATGGGAATCGAAGCCGGTGCGAAAACGGCATCAGTTAGCCTTATCTGGTTAGTCTTGGCTTACCTGTTCCATACGCTTGGTGAACTTTGCTTGTCGCCTGTAGCCCTGTCCTATATCAGTAAACTGGTTCCAGGAAGAATGATTGCCCTGATGTTTGGAGTCTGGTATATAGCAGTAGCAATCGGTAATAAACTTGCAGGAATCTTAGGAGGGAATATTGATAAGATCACAGAGAATTATGACATGACGACGTTCTTCTTAATCTTTACATTGGTTCCAGTTTTACTGGGTGTATTTGGAATTCTAATGAGTCCAATAGTGAAGAAATTGATGCACGGTGTAAAATAAAAATAAACAGATATTTTATTATTTCAACGTTCGGGATTCGAAAGGATTCCGAACGTTGTTGTTTGTGGTGGGGCGATAGTCTTAGGAATGCCTTCCTGGTTAGTTAGACAAGGGTTTAAATTATTAGAGTTATTTGTTATATTAGGAATCTGTTTTCAATTTTAAAAAATAAACAATGGCAAGTAATAAACCTCCTCAAAATCCGCAAGAACATTTACAACAAATGAATATTCTGCATATAGCTTTATTAGCAGGACAAGTCATGATGGTTTTGTTTTTATTTTTTGCAATGGGGCGACTCCCTAATGCTGAAGAAGCTCCGGATGCTATGACCAGTTTAGGAGGTATAGACTCCAAGGTTTTGGTTGTTTGTCTGGTTTTTGCAGTCTTGGTATTTGCCTCTTTTCTTATTTTTAATAAACGAAAAGCAGAAGGCATTCGACTTAAAGGGACCTTAATGGAAAAGCTGAATCACTATCGGCAAAGCTTTGTATTAAGAGCAGCTTTAATCGAAATGCCTACTTTAATAGTTGTTGTTTTTTATTTTTTTATAGAGGATCATATTGTTTTAATCCCCCTTTTTATTATTGGAATAGCTGTTTTTTTTATGATACGACCCACTGCGGATAGGATTTCACAAGATTATCAACTGTCTGGTTCCGAGCAAAGCAGTTTAAGAAACGTGCATTAATGCTAATTTTATACTAAATTGAATATCGGAATTATTTATAAAGAACACCCAATTGTTAATTTTTCCGTTTTTTTAAAATATTGATAATAAATGCTCTGTGAGACTCCGTGTCAAAAATCACCGAACTTAAATCATTAAACATGAAAAAGATATTAATACTCGTAGTCGTTTTATTTACTGTTGCTTTATTTCCGCAAGGGGCATTTGCTCAGGCAGAAGTGGAGCCTGCTAAAAAAGAAATCAAAACAGAGCAAGCAAGCAAAGAAGCAGTTTCGCAAAAGCCGTCGGATAGTAAAGAAAAAGCTGTTGTTCGGAAAAACACCAAAATGGAAGGACTAACTCCGGAGAAGAAGAAAATGAGAGAAGTGAAAAAACAGAAAGCAAAGAAAACAATAGGAGAAAAGAAAATGGTCAAAAAGTCATTGAAGAAAAAGACAAATAAAAAATTAGTGAAGCCAAAACAGTAAAAAGGATTTTGGTTTCAGTTAATAAAAAACTCGTCTACTTATAAAGCAGACGAGTTTTTTTAATGAAATTTTATCGATAATGATTATGGCCGTGAACTTCTTTTAGAGGTTTCCAACCACACTTTTAAATTTTCATATCCTTCATACATCGGATCAACACTAATATAGGTAGAACGAATTTTATCTAATACCCAATCGTTGATATAAATATTGGTTTTGCTATCTGTTGCAGCAGCTTTTATTTTTGAATAATCCTGCTCAAGACTCGCAACATGTGGAATGCTTCTTTCCTTTAATAAAATCAACCGATAGCCTACGGAGCCATCTCGATCTGTAAATTCAATGGAAGAAGTAAGCTCTCCAATTTTTAAAGTGTCAATCGCAAAATAAACATCAGGGTCCAAATCACCTGTTTCAAAAACAGATTTTCCGGTATTCGGGTTTACCATTACACCATCATTATTATAACTCTGAGCTTTTTCATCAGAATATTGCTTTACTGCTTTTGAAAAAGAAAGGGAATCAATTGCTATCAAATTACGAACAGAATCCAAAGTGTTTTGAGCCATTTTTAAATCTTGCTGTGTAATCAGCGGACGAATCAAAATATGTCTGGTGTGAATATTATTACCTCGTCGGTCTAGCAGCTGGACAAAGTGAAACCCGAATTCTGATTCAAAAACTTCTGAGATAGAATCCTTGTCAAGGTTATAAGCAGCAGCTTCAAATTCTGGAACAAAAGTTCCACGACGCTGCATACCAAGATCGCCTCCCAGTCGTGCAGAAGATGGATCATCTGAATAAATTTTTGCCAGCTCGCCAAAATCTTCTTTGTCTTCGACAATTCGTCTGCGGATTTCTTCCAGCTTATTTTTAGAAATTTCTTTTTGTTCCGCATTGATGACTGGCTTGTATACTATCTCTCCAATTTCTACTTCCGAATTAAAGTAGGGCAAGCTGTCCTTAGGGATACTTCCAAAAAACTCTTTTACTTCTGAAGGAGTGATACTTACATCTGCTACAATTGAGGAACGCATTCGTTGGACTAATAGTTGATTTTCCAAATCAGCACGAAAGGTCTCCTTAACTTCAGTAATTGATTGTCCATAGTAGGCTTCAAACTGGCTGACATCATTATTCATATAGCCTAAAATTTGGTCAATCCGCGCTTGGAGCTGAGACTCTACTTCTTCATCCGTTACTAGAATACTATCTAGTCTTGATTGATTAAGCAAAAGCCGATCAGCTAAAAGGTTTTCCATGATTCTGCCTCGAAACCCTTCAGGAACAACACCTTGTTGTTTCGATACTAAATCATATTGTTCTTCTATGTCGGAAAGCAATATCAGTTCATTACCAACGACAGCTACAACTTTATCGATGATTGCTTTTTGCTGAGCTAACATCAGCAAAGGAAATCCTGCGAGTAAAAAAATTAAAATAAATTTTTTCATGAATATTTTTCTTTTCTAATTTAAAACAACTTCCTATACATTAGAATCAATTAACAAAAATTTTCACATTATTGCTCTGTGATTCTTTATCATACATGTCCTCTTTCACATCTTCTAAGAGCCTGGTTTTTCTTTGATGAAGAATTACTTTCGTTGCTTGGTCTTTTACGAATTCAAGCGGAGCGTATTCTCCTGTTGGAACACTATTAAAAGTGTTTAGTAAATAATCATATTCGTCATCATCTATTTTGATATCCTTTTTCGATTGATAATTGCTCGATGTAAGTTTTCCCTTTGGAAGATATGAGCTAATATCACTTAGGTTGTACCAAATGTTTTCATCAAGCAAGTACACTTCAGCATTTCGACTACAAAAATCAAGGAGCTTTTTAAAGGAATCATCTTCCTCTTCTTTCCACCAGCTTTTTGCTTCATCCCAGCCTTTTGTGTCTTTTGCCATTTTAATGAAATGACATTGCAGAGCTGGATTTTTTAGTTTGTACTGTTCTCTGTTTTTTTCATAATATTGCTCAAGCTCTGTTTGGTTAATCAACGAATCTAATTGCGTTTTGACCAATAGCTTTTCATAATTGTGTCGAATGAGAGAAGCTCTGTAGTCGCGTACCAAATCATCAATGTTTAGGTCTTTGGGAACATACTTTTCAGCTTCATGCATCAATACAGCATCCCGTACCCATTTTTCAATATATGCTTTTGCAATCTGGATACTATCTTCTGGAGCAGTTTCAGCTCCTATGAGTTCTTGTAATTCCGATTGAAAAAGCGATTTATTAAAAACTTTAGCAACAAGCTTGTCATTGTCGTTTTTGCCTTCTTCCGGAGGAACACATGCCGAAAAGGCAAATAATCCAAAAAATAGAAGCCATGCGCCGATCTTTCTCAGCTGTACTAACAAAGAGGAAGGATTCTGGCTTATGGTTGTATATTTTTCAAAAAAAATCATCAATAGATTTTAAGCATACTCTTATTTGACCAGACTGTTAAAAACATCCTGATTGACCTTGATCTTATAACTTTCCTTTAAAGCTTTAATCCATTCTTTTTCAAGGAAGTTTTGATAATCAGCGATAACAAAACCTCTGGCTTCCCCTAATGTTTTATTACTCGGAGGAAGAATGGTTTCTACTTTATAAAAAGAGGAAGCTTTGTTTCGCTTATTGACGCTAACTTTAGAAAGCGCATTAAGCTTCCATGCAATTCCTTCTGGTAATTTTGATTTGTCTTTTTCGTAGGTGTTTTCCTCTCTGCTTAAAACCTTTTCATCCTTGTTTACTTTGTTTAAGAGTTTATCTCCAGAACATTTCTTAGCATGCTTTTGGATTTTTGTAAGCATCGTTGCCTTTTCCGCAGGAACAGTATACTTTGCAATCACTGCTCGTTCTTTCCACTTATAATCATTCGAATGATTTGCATAATAATTAGCGAGACCAACGGAGTCTTGAGATGCTTTATCCCAAACTAAAATCTTCGTGGCTTCAAAAAGTAAAATCCCTTCTTCGTATTCTCGCATCAAAGATTTAAACTCTGGATATTTGTTTTCCAACATCGTTTCTTCAAACTTAATGCAATTGTCATCTATAAATTCATCGTAAAGCATTTCTACTAAATTCTTTCGACTCATTCGTTTCCCCATTCGCATTCGCTTAGAATTTCGTTGTGCAAAATTTTGAAATTCTCCGAGTGTTGCTACAAAGGATTTATCTTTTCCTAAAGTAAATAATGCATCTTTTGGAATATCTTTCTTTGGGGCTTTCCACTTATAGGTTATAAAACTGGAATCCAGCGATGCAATAAAAGTGTTAAGCACGGCTTTGTTCTCTATGAAATTACCTTCTCGTTTAATTCGCGCAATCATGCTCGAACGCGCATTTTCCAGTCGATTGTATTTAGGATTTTTTGTCTTCTTTTGATTCTCTTGCATTTTTGTTTGAATCCGTCTCTTTGCAATTTCAAAAGGATCAACAGGTTTTTTATTAATACGTTTTACTACATGCCAACCAACAGCTGTTTGAACAGGTTCAGAAAAACCACCGTTTTCGGGAATAGCAAAAGCAGCAGCTTCAAAAGGGTGTCGTACCCCTATGAAACCAATGTAACCCCCTTTACCAGCCGTTTTAGCATCTTCTGAAACCTCTTTGGCAAGTGTGCCGAAATCAGCTCCGTCTTTTAGTTGTTGATAAATTCCGTCGATCTTAGTTTTAGCTCCTTTTACATCACCACCTTTTGGAAGTCGTACAAGGATATGAGCAATTTCCATTTGACCAATCGCTTCTCTTTTGCTATTTACTTTCACCAAATGTAATCCAGCAACGGATCGAACAATATCGGATACCTGATTGACTGGCGTGTTATAGGCTGCTGTTTCAAGGTTATAAAAACCATCAGGAAACAAAGCATTTAGATAACCCATAGATCCACCATTCGGACTAGTGTTTTTGTCGTCAGAACCTTTTTGTGCAAGAATGGCGAAATCACCTCCTTCGTTAATTTTTTTCTTTAGATTCATCAAACGTTGCTCCGCAATTTTTACATCTTTCTCTGAAGCGTTTGGTGGAAGGCTAGCCATGATGTGACTAATATTTACATCCCAAAGTGATCGGTCATAAGCTTCCTGGATCAGTTTGTCAGTTACTTCTTTATCAACGAGGTAAGAATTGGCGAGTTGTTTTCGATAACCAGCAAGTTCCTTTTGTAAAGAAGGAATGGTGTCTAGTTTCATTTCTTTCGCTCGTTTAACTTTAAGTTTGAAATTTTTATACAATTCCAAATATTCATTTAGAGAAGCTCTAGAATAACTCGCTGTATCAATCTTTGATTTTGAATAAATATAATCAAACTCTGAAACAGTAACTGGGGTGCCTTCTACGGTAAACAATACCGGATCATCTTGACTCATAGCAAGAGAAGAAGCTCCTAGAATAAAGGCAAAAACAATAATTAAATGCTTAAACATGACTAATCTTATTTAGATTGTAATTTTTAGTAAATGAAAGCTTGCAAAAAGCTTGGCAAAATTAGCAATTTATATGCTTAAAAACGTGATTTTTCGTAAAATGATGGGACCTATCTTCACTAATTATAAGTGCTTTACATTTATTGATGGAAAGGTTTTTTGATTAATCCTGGAAATATACCCGTTTTACCCGCTCAGAAATTCCTGTAAAAACTTCATAGGTGAGAGAATTATAGCATTTAGCAAGGCTTTCAACGGGATGATCTTTACCAAAAATAATAACCTCATCACCTTCCTTCGCCTCAGGTATTTTAGAAATATCAACCATCGTCATGTCCATGCATACGTTTCCGATAATAGGTGCTTTTTTACCATGGATTAATACGCTATATCGACCATTTCCCGCTTTTCGTAATAAGCCATCCGCATAGCCGATACTAACTGTAGCAATCTGGATATCTTTTCGACTACTACCCTTTCGCCCATAGCCTATCGTTTCATCTTTTTTAACGCTTTTGATTTGCGAAATACTGGCTTTGAGTGTCAGAACAGTTTCTAATTCTTTTTCCAGCATATTGCTTCCATCGATTCCATACATTCCTATGCCCAAACGTACCATGTCGAAATGGTATTGTGGAAATCGGATAATCCCGCTTGAATTCAATATATGGCGTTGTGGACGATAGCCGATTTTTTTGCTGATATACCGATACATTTTTTTGAAAAGGCTAAGCTGCTGGTGGGAGAACGTATCATGTTTTGACTCATCGCTGGCAGCAAGATGTGAAAATATCGAACCTAATTTTATAGTAGGATTTTGATGTAGGATGGAAATTAATTGATCCAAATCTTTTTCCTCAAAACCAAGGCGATGCATGCCCGTGTCTAGCTTGATATGAATAAGCGAAGCTTGTTTTGGAGAAAGGTGTTTTAAAAACTGCTGTAACAAATGAATGCTATAAATCTCTGGTTCTAAATCGTAACGTAGCATAAGATCAAAAGTAGCAGTCTCTGGATTAAGCACCATGATTGGTACATTGATTCCAGCCTTCCGAAGCTCCACGCCCTCATCTGCATAAGCCACCGCAAAGTAATCGACTTTTTGATATTGTAAAAGCCGGGCCACTTCATCGCTGCCACTACCATAAGCCGCAGCTTTGATCATTACCATTAGTTTGGTTTTTCCTTTTAAGCGTTTTTTAAAAACATTGAGGTTGTTGGTTAGCGCATTGAGGTTTACCTCCAGGCGAGTGTTATGACTTTTTCGAGTTAAATGATTGGCTATTTTTTCAAACTCAAAATGTCTTGCCCCTTTTAAAAGGATAATCTCTTTTTGGAAATCTTCAGGATGATATTTTGCTAGAAAAGCTTCCGTCGTTTTATAAAAATATTTTTCATCTCCTTTAAAAAGATGATCAAGTTTTTGGATTGATTTTCCAATACCAATACACTTGCTGATTTTTTTTTCATGGAGTAGTTGAGCGACTTCCTGGTATAAAGTTTTAGCTGTTTTTCCACTTTGCAAAATGTCAGAAAGAATGACTGTTTTGGAAAGTGTACCACTTTGCTGCTCCATGAAATTAAGCGCGGTAGCCAAGGAAGTTAGATCCGAATTATAACTATCATTGATGAGTGTAGAATCATTGATGCCGGATTTTAATTCCAAGCGCATATCCAGGTTGCTTAAGCCCGACATACGAGACCGAATTTTTTGTTGATCCAAATCCAGAACTAATAAAACCAACCAACAATGGATCGCATTTTCAACGGAAGCAGCATCGAAAAACGGAATGTCAATTTGGATCTTTTTCTTTTTAAATCTAGCCGTAATCCGATGGATGTATTTTGCGACTTTTTCTTCTTTAAGTATTTGTAAGTCAGAGGTTTGTGATCTTGACCAGCTAAAGAGAGCTTTGTTTTTTAAAGCGCTTAAAGCCTTATTTATCGAATGATGGTCTTTACAGAAGATGATGGTTTTGGTATTCTTAAAAAGCTTTATTTTTTCTTTTATTTTTTGAGAATTGTTTTTAAAACCTTCACTATGAGCTTGTCCAATATTAGTGAAAACGCCGATGGAACAATCAATGATAGGTTGGAGTTTTTTCATCTCCTGTGTGGTGGAAATACCTGCTTCAAAAATTCCCAGACTGTGTTCTTTTTTTAATGGTAAAACAGATAAAGGGACACCTAATTGTGAGTTAAAACTCCTCGGACTTCTGACAATAGAATAATCATCTTTTAGCAATTGAAAAAGCCATTCTTTAACGATGGTTTTACCATTGCTCCCGGTGATGCCAATGATAGGGATGTCAAATTTTTTTCGGTGATGAATGGCAAGAGCCTGAAGAGCAGCTAAGGTGTTTTCAACAAAAAAGAAATTAGATTTTGGAAATTTATTTCGCGAAATTTTTTCAGAGACTAAAAAATTTCGAACGCCTTTTTTATATAAATCCTTTATAAAAGTGTGCCCGTTATTTCTGGAACTTTTAAAGGCGAAAAAAATCGAGTCAATTGGGAAGTCTGCTTTTCGACTATCAAAAACAACATGCTGAATATTGTAATCAACAATTTTTTTATTGAGCATTTTAGCACCAATAATTTCAGCAATATGTCGAGGAGAATAGTTCATTCAAATTTCATGTAATTTAAAAACCTCTTTCATTCACTCATCACTTTCCGACCGCAGGGAGGACCTCACAAGGCGCGTAGCGCCAATCACCTGTCGACCGCAGGGAGAAAACTTACCCCAAGTCAAAACCGATATCCTTCCGATAGTTTTTTCCTTCAAAATCTATCTCTGCAGCATTTTTATTCGAAATAGATAAAGCAGATTTAAAGTCATCACCAAAAGAAGTGATAGCAAGGACGCGTCCTCCATTACTCAAAAGAGTTCCGTTTTCAGATTTAGTACCTGCATGAAAAATTAAACTATCGTTAATACTATCCAATCCGTTTATTTGTTTCCCTTTTTCATATGCTTCCGGATAGCCCCCAGAGACTAACATTACAGCAGTAGCTGATCGTTGATCTATTTCAATGTGTTGATCTTTAAGTGTTCCATTATCAACCGAATTAAATAAATCAACCAAATCATTTTTTAAACGGGGAATAACGACTTCCGTTTCTGGATCTCCCATACGGCAATTGTATTCAATCACATAAGGATCGTCTTGTACTTTGATAATGCCGAAAAAAACAAACCCTTTATAGATTATACCTTTTTTGTGCAATCCGTTGATGGTGGGCTTGATAATACGCTCTTCGACTTTCTGGAAAAGCGTTGAGTCGACAAAAGGTACTGGAGAAACGGCACCCATGCCTCCCGTATTCAGCCCTTTATCACCTTCTCCAATTCGTTTATAATCTTTGGCAATTGGCAGTATTTGGTAGTCTTTTCCGTCGGTAAGCGCAAAAACGGAGAATTCAATACCATCTAAAAATTCTTCGATCACTACTTTTTCGCTGGCTGCGCCAAATTTGCCAGCTAACATTTCGGTCAATGCAG
>CAYXQH010000068.1:0-15193 GCA_964467425.1 uncultured Saprospiraceae bacterium | reverse complement strand
TACCTAATAAGACCTATTCTGCATCCACTTTTAAAATGGATATGAAAACACTGCCAGCAGGTACTGAGGTAGAGGATGTTCGATTGTAAATAACATTCAGGTTAATAAGCCTCGAAAGAATAATGAATATTCAATATTGAATATTCATTATTCTTTATTTTCATATCCTCTTCAAATCTTATCCTTGACCTCTGACTTAACCTTCATTCTTTTCTCAATTTTGCTTACTTTTGCCCTCCACAATAATTGGGATGAAATTTAAAGCACATATTGTAAAACCGCTAGCCAAAAAGGTGGCAAAAGATATTGACAAATGGTCTGCAAACTCCATTGCTGCGCAACAGAAGGTGTTTAAAAAATTGATCAAAACAGGTACGCGAACGGCTTTCGGAAAGGATCATCAATTTGAAAATATTTCAAGCCCTGAAGCTTTTGCTGCACAAGTACCCATCCGAGATTATGAAGGACTCAAAGATTATATTGAGCGGATCAAAGCTGGTGAGAAAGATGTCCTTTGGAAAGGGAGACCCAAGTATTTTGCTAAAACGTCTGGCACCACTTCTGGTGTTAAATATATTCCACTTACGAAAGAAAGTATCCCTAATCATTTTGGAACGGCAAGAAATGCCTTGTTTAATTATTATGCCCGAACGGGCAATGGAGATTTTTTAGATGGAAAAATGATCTTCCTTTCTGGTAGTCCCGAACTCACCAAGACCGGAGGCATCAATACAGGCAGACTGTCCGGCATTGTCAATCATCAGGTACCACAATGGCTACGGACCAATCAGCTTCCAACGTACAAAACAAATTGCATCGAAGAATGGGAAGATAAATTGGAAGCTATTGTGGAGGAAACCTTAGGACAAGATATGCGCTTGATCAGTGGAATTCCACCTTGGGTTCAAATGTATTACGAACGCTTACTCGACAAATCAGGCAAAAAATATATCAAAGATTTATTCCCTAATTTTAGTGTCTTCGTTTATGGTGGCGTCAATTATGAGCCTTATCGAAGTGCATTCGAAAGCCTGATGGGAAAGCGGATTGATAGTGTAGAAACTTATCCCGCTTCGGAAGGTTTCATCGCTTTTCAGGATAGTCAAACGGAGAAAGGACTTTTACTCAATGCCAATAGCGGAATCTTTTTTGAATTTATTCCCGCCGAAGAAATTTTTAACGAAAATCCAACACGTCTTACCTTAAGTCAGGTAGAAACTGGTGTCAATTATGCCATCATCATTAATAACAATGCCGGACTGTGGGGTTATAATATTGGTGATACAGTGGAGTTTGTTTCTTTAAATCCTTTTCGAATTTTAGTGACCGGACGGATCAAACATTTTATCTCTGCTTTTGGAGAACATGTGATTGGCAAAGAAGTAGAAAACGCTTTACTACTTGTTGCAAAAGAAGAAAATATCAGCGTCGTAGAATTTACCGTTGCTCCACAGATTTCACCGCCGGAAGGTGGACTCCCCTATCATGAATGGTTTATTGAATTTGATACTGTACCAGAGCAATTAGAAGCTTTTGCTGGAAAGGTAGATGAGAAAATGGTTCGCCAAAACATCTATTACGAAGACCTCATCACCGGTAGTATTTTAAAACGGTTAAAAATTACGCCTTTAAAACGGAATGCTTTTAGAAACTTTATGAAGTCGCAAGGCAAATTGGGCGGTCAAAATAAAGTCCCCAGACTGTCAAATGATCGAAAAATAGCGGATCAGCTACAAGCTTATAAATTATAAACATTTCCATTCGCAGCAATAATCCACACATCTTCGTATCTTAGGTTAATGAAAAGTACAAAGCCTATAAAAGTTTGGAATGTCAATCAAGAAGGCAAAATGCAAAAAGAGGATGCCTTAGCGATTGAGGAGCCTGTAGAAATCCGCCTCGACATCAATGGTACACCTAAAAGTATTTCCATCACGATGCGAACGCCAGGCAATGATTTTGAATTGGCTGCAGGCTTTTTATTTACAGAAGGCATTATTCAGGACGCTACTCAAATTGAAAAAATTGAACATCCTAAAAGCTGGAATCCGGAGATGGAAGGCAATATCGTTTCCATAAAATTGAGCGATGGAGTAACGATTGATTATGAAAAATTAGAACGCCATTTTTATACTTCTTCCAGCTGTGGCGTTTGTGGAAAGGCTTCGATTGATGCTGTCAAAGCTACAGGTTTAAAAACCATTTCTGTTGGCGAATTTCAATTTCCATCTGCTTTAATTCATGACCTTCCAAATCGCTTGAGAGAAGCGCAAAATATATTTGATACTACTGGAGGCTTACATGCTGCAGGTTTATTTAAATCAACTGGGGACATGATTTCTTTGCGAGAAGATGTCGGTCGACACAATGCCGTAGATAAACTAATCGGCACCGCTTTTTTAAATAAAGAATTACCGCTTTCCGATCGTTTGATCATGGTGAGTGGCAGAGCTAGTTTTGAATTAATACAAAAAGCTGCTATGGCTGAAATACCAATTCTTGCTGCTGTTGGTGCACCTTCCAGTCTTGCTATATCTCTTGCCGAAGAAGTCGGAATGACTGTTCTCGGTTTTGTCCGTAACCAACGATTTAATATCTATTGCCATCCAGAACGGATTAAATAATCAGATTTTTAATAAATCACTCCATCTCAAAACTTTTCAATGTTAAATTTTAAAAGCCTATAAAAAAGGAAATTCTATCATGCCTTATTAACCAAGAAACTATATATTTTAAAAAATAAATACGTTTTACGGAACGCTGTCACGGAAAAACCCTCTTGCAGATATAAAAATCAACTTTTCACTATTCTTCCCACCAAATATCGAGTCACAGATCATCAAAAATCGAACATGGCGTATGCACTTTCTTATAGTACATTAGCTATATAAGAACGATAAAAAAGCAAAGCAAAATATAAGGTTCTTATAATACAACCTGCATCCCAAGAATAATCTATCTTAATAAATTCTAGTTTAGTTTTTAGTTTTCAACCTTCAAATTATAATCCGATAAACGAATAGGATTAGTACTTTTAAGAAATTACATCTTTGATGAGCTACAGGTGGCAATGTTAGTACATCACAATTTTACATGAGAAAGACTACAAGTCTTTTTAAGGAGGTTTGAATGAAGAAGCCGATCTTGAGTACAAGATCGGCTTCGCCAATTTTTATATCATCGATAGTATTTATTCCACTAAAATCTTTCCACTAATAAAGCGTCCTTCCCGATCTTCAATTCGATAGAGATACATACCACCAACCAGATTTCCTCTGTCTAAACGAATCAATTGATTATTGACATTTTCCATTCGTCGGACAGGTTGTCCAAGCATATCATACACGGTCAAATCAATTTCGCCAACTCCGTTTGGAATAAAAAACGAAGTCTGATCATTCATTGGATTTGGAAATACCTGAATGTCTTCTAATGGGTTATAAATTTCTGCGGTTGAAGTGGTATTATCAAAAACAACCCCAGTTGTATCCGTAACATACATTAAAATCATTACCATCATTTCATCATCAGAAGTAGGGCCAAACCAAACAGGCCCAGGTCCATGATTAGCATAAGTTGCTTCATGGATAAATCCATTATTAAAATTAAGCGTCAATGGTTTAAAGGGTTCGGTATAGCGCATTGGAATATGCTGGTAATCGTAATTAGGACTTATACAACCTGGAATCCCTCCTGGGCAAGCAGCATCATAAATCATGTCGCCTTGTTGTCCGTTTATACGTTCATACACTTTATAGCCTGTACCCCACTGGTGGGTATGTCCCATCATTCCCCAGATAAATATTTCGCCACCACCGAAATTCACTACATCCGTCTCCACATCTGTATTTCCATTATTTTGAATATAAATATCATCATTAACAATTAACTCTGTTTTCATTTCCTGCGCAGCTGTTCCTGCATCCTGGGTATACACATTCAAATAAGCTTCTGCTTTGAGAATATTTGTCGAGGAGTAATTAATATAGTGTGAATTCAAATCCAAAACAAGATTCTCCTCCCATGGAAAGGCCGTCCCTTGCGGTAGTTGTATATCCTGCGATTCCTGAACGGCTGCAACTAAGCCAATACCCGCATGGTATGGATTCACCCGTAAACCAGGCGTTACTAAGTTACCAAAGGCGGGACTATCAAAATCATACACGATAAAATGATGAGAGGAAGGACCAATCTTTACATCTAATCTATTGACTTCTGTATCTTCTGGCAAGGTCAAGTCCAATTCATACTTTTGAAAATACTCTACCTCATCTCCGCCTTGCGGCGATCCTGCAGGTTTTAAAAAGAAAGGACCCATTTTTATTTGAAAACCTTCTCCTGTAGCTGGCGCTTCAGGTGGTCCATCTGGAAAACTCTCTAGACCATTGACCATATAATAATCTTCGACTACTTGTGGGTCAACTACTGTTCCATTGCTAGGTGCTCCGTATAGAATCCATTGTCGAACCATTTCTTTTTCAACATCTGTCAATTGAGCTTGGGTTGCTGGCGGCATATTACCACCTTCCATCGTCGCCCCAGTCTCGAGCTCAATCGTACTTTCTAAACCCTGATTGAGCTTTCTAAAAAGATAACTCAAATCTGGTCGCCCCGGATAGATATACTTGAAGCCTTTTGTATTAGCAAAAGTATTGGCTGGGCTTACATTAGAAATATTATTGAAAACGTTTTGAGCTCTCGCAGCAACTGAAGCACCTGATCCTTCCAAATCTAATCCTGATTCTGGATTTGCATTACTATGGCAGGAAGCACATTTATTTTGTAAAATATTGTACACCTCGACCATCGTCGACTGCGCATGCATAAAGCTTGTAAATGCGAAAAGAGTAATGAATGTAATTGTAATTTTTTTCATCATGCTTTATTCTATTTATTGAAAATTATTAGTAATTTGCTGCATACTTATCAATCTGAAATCCATTGTAAAAGACAATTTCATTCTTCAAAT
The DNA here is from genome assembly GCA_964467425.1 of uncultured Saprospiraceae bacterium. GTDB lineage: Bacteria > Bacteroidota > Bacteroidia > Chitinophagales > Saprospiraceae > JAHDHW01. The sequence continues at coordinate 10,224 of CAYXQH010000068.1, read as the reverse complement.
GTTGCACATTTGATTGGCGCTTGTAGAAAAGTACGCTTTATGGTATAACTACTTACAGTATAACATATTGTACTTTAACGACACTTACAAGTTGCAATACCCCTACTGATAAACCTTTAAAATAATGAAATTTCTTGAGTATTTCTTATATACTTTTTTGGAAATCCTTAAACAATCTATTTCTTAACTAAATATGTATTTGATATGAAAAAAATCTACTTTTTAACTGTTTTATTATTTAGCGCATTTTTAATCAATGCGCAAACAATGGTAACCTTTGCTGTTGATATGAATGACGTTGCTGAATTTGATCCAGCTTCAGATGTCATGAAAATCGGAGGAGACTTTCAAGGCTGGAACCCAGACGATACAGTCATGGAAGATGCTGATGGAAATGGAGTTTATTCTGTTACTGTTTCGATAAATGCACCGAACATTCTTTTCAAATTTGTAATCAACGCCTGGGAAACAAATGAGTTTCATCCTAATACACCCGGTACTACTGGTGATTGTACTGTAGATGATGGAAGTAACGTCAATAGAACAGAAGCTATTTCTGGTACTACGATGGATCTTCCAGTATACATCTACAACACTTGCGATGTTTCTGAAAATGGTATTACGAATACGAATGAAATAACTACGATCGAAGATGTAAAAATCACCCCGAATCCTGCTTCTGATATTGCAGTCGTTACTTTCTCAAATATCAATAATGCAGAACACATCGTGACGCTTACGTCGATGACTGGTCAAATAGTAAAAAATTACAATGGTGTTACTGGGTCAAATTTAGAAATTGATACCAATAACCTTGCTGCTGGTATGTACTTCGTAACTTTCCAAAATGAACTTGGAGAGGTTGGCAGTGAAAAACTAATCGTTCGAAAATAAACTTAATCTTCAGTTCTCAGCCTGTATTTTCATAATTCAGGCCGAGAATTATCTTCTCCTTTTTTTTATCTATACAACCATATCATAATTTTCAAGGTCTTTATACTGTTCTAAAGATGCTTTTTTGCTATGAAAGCTCTTTCGATAAGTGCTTTAATAAGCCCTTATTTTCTGCGTTATTTAATAAAAAAACCGTAATTTTGCGCTCTTATGAAAAGTAAATTGCTTTTATTCCTTTTTTGTGGTACTGTAATGATGCTTAGCTCCTGTAAATCCGAGTTTGAAAAGCTCAGAGCTACTGGTGATCCGGAGACTTTATATGCTAAAGCTTTTGAGTTTTATGAGGCGGAGGAGTATTTAAAGGCTCAAACCCTTTTTGAATTAGTTATTAATAATTTGCGAGGAAAGGTTGAAGCAGAGAAAGTTTATTTTTATTACGCTAATACCCATTATAAGCTTCGACGATACGTTTTAGCAAGCTATTATTACAAGAATTTCTCTAATACTTTCCCGAATAGTGAGTACAGAGAAGAGGCTGATTTCATGTCTGCCTTCGCAAATTATCAACTTTCCCCAACATATCGGCTCGATCAAACGTATACACAAAAAGCAATAGAAGGATTTCAGATTTTTGCCAATACGTACCCAAATAGCGAAAAGGTCAAAGAATGTAACACGCTAATTGATAAAATGAGGCTGAAATTAGAAAAGAAAGCTTATGCAGAGGCAGAATTGTACTTTGATTTACAACAATATCAATCTGCTAATCATAGCTTTGAAAATATGTTAAAAGAATTTCCGGATACTAAGCAAGCGGAAAAGATACGTTATATGATTGTAAAATCTTCTTATGATTTAGCGACCAACAGTATCTATGAAAAACAGCAGGAAAGACATGAAAATGTTATTAAAAATGCTGATTTATTCATGACTAGATACAGAGGTAGTAAATACTCAAAAGAAGTAAAGGATATTAAAAAGAATTCATCAAATAAAATTAAAGAATTTTTATAATGAGTGACATCAAATCAAAAGTACAGGGTCTTGAGCCGAATGTCCAGGCTAGAAGTATCGGTCAGATGATCGAAAAAACTGGTAATATTTATGAGACATTAACGATTATCTCAAAACGAGCTACTCAAATCTCTGTCGATTTAAAACACGAATTACATAACAAACTAGAAGAGTTTGCTGTGAACTCGGATACGATTGAAGAAATTCATGAAAATAAGGAGCAGATAGAAATCTCTAAATTCTATGAGCGCCTTCCGAATCCTGTTCTTATTGCAACAGATGAATACCTCAATGACGGTATTCACGTTCAGAACAAAGAGAACCAGAGCCGCGATTTCTAAGCATTTCTCCATCTTTTAATTGTCCTGTCAGATCAGTATGGTAGGACAATTAAAATTTCTCTGGTTTTATAAGCCTCCCCTCTTTCTAATCTTGAATCAATTACCTTGAAGGGAAAAAAAATTATCCTGGCTATTTGTGGAAGTATTGCAGCTTATAAAGCGGCTTCACTCACCCGATTATTTATTAAGGCGGGCGCAGAAGTTCAGGTTTTAATGACTCCGGTAGCTAAAGCCTTCATTGGTCCTGTCACTCTTTCCACACTTTCAAAAAGACCCGTTATTTCTGATGTCAGCTCGGAAGACAGCTGGAACAATCATGTAGAATTAGGACTGTGGGCAGATGCGATGATCATTGCACCCGCTACTTCTACAACGATGGCGAAACTAGTCACTGGATTAGCGGACAATATGGTCGTCGCGACCTATCTTTCTGCAAAATGTCCCATCTTCTTTGCTCCGGCAATGGATCTCGATATGTGGAAACATCCAGCCACCTTGCACAATGTAAAAATGCTGCAGTCTTATGGAAATCATTTAATTCCTGTGGAGCATGGTGAATTAGCTAGTGGCCTGGTTGGTGATGGCCGAATGGCTGAGCCAGAAAACATCTTTGCTTTTCTAGAGCAATCCTTTAAAAAAAATTTAGATCTAAAAGATAAAAAAGCGATCGTCACAGCTGGGCCAACCTATGAACCCATTGATCCCGTTCGTTTTATAGGTAACCGCTCTACTGGAAAAATGGGTATTGCGATTGCTGAAGAATTGGCATCCCGTGGAGCTAGTGTTCAGCTTATTCTTGGGCCGACAAAAGAAAAACCCCAGCATCCTGCTATTGAATTGCTGGCTGTTCGAACGGCGGAGGAAATGTACCAGGCTTCAAAAGCAAATTTCGATAAAGCAGATATAGCGGTACTCGCTGCAGCGGTAGCAGATTATCGCCCAAAAGAGGTAGCTGATCAGAAGATTAAAAAGAAAGAAGGAGATTTTGCAATAAATTTGGAAAGAACAACGGATATCGCTGCATCTCTTGGTAAAATAAAACGTACTAATCAAATAATCGTAGGCTTTGCATTAGAAACCCAAAACGAGCTGGAAAATGCAAAAAGAAAGCGGAAAAAGAAAAACTTTGATTTTATAGTTTTAAATTCGTTAAATGATAAAGGCGCAGGTTTCGCGCATGATACCAATAAAATAAGCCTCGTTTTTGACAATAAGAATGAAAATTTTGAGTTAAAATCTAAACGAGCTGTTGCTGTAGATATAGTAGATGCTATCGTTGCCTTGAATAAATAAAGATTATAAATTATTTGTCCGATGAAAAAATATTACTTTTTATTAATTGCTTTGATCTGTTGTAATATTGCTTCTGCACAGGAGCTGGAGTTTACCGTTAATATCAATACGCCAAAACTTCAAACAACTGATCCAAAAGTATTTGAAAGTCTGAAAGAAAGCATTGTTAATTTTTTGAATAATCAAAAATGGACTAATGATGTTTTCGATCCTAAAGAGCGCATCAAATGTAATATACAGATGACGATCAAGGATGAGCTTTCAGCCAATTCCTTTTCTGCTGATTTTGCTATTCAAGCTGTAAGACCAGTCTTTGGAAGCAGTTATGAAACCCCTTTATTATCTCATGTCGATAAAGATTTCAATTTTATTTACGAGCAATTTCAACCCTTAGATTATACTAAAAATGCTTTCTCTGATAACCTTACTGCATTTTTATCTTTCTATGTTTATGTAATATTAGGAATGGATTACGACTCCTATTCTTTATATGGAGGTGAGCCTTATTTTCAAATAGCGAATAACATTCTGACAACGATCCCACCATCTGCTGCGCAAGCTTTTCCAGGTTGGCGATCATTGGATGGAAATAGAAATAGATTTTGGATTATAGAAAATCTCTTAAGTCCAAAGGTGAGAGATTATCGACAAGCCATGTATGATTATCATCGACAGGCACTTGACCTAATGGCTGAAAATGTAACAACGGGGCGAGCCATAATGCTTCAATCCCTGGAAACCATTTCCAAAGTCAACAGATCTTATCCTAACTCCATGATCCTCCAGATGTTTACGAATGCGAAATCATCTGAGATCATTGAAATATTTAAAAAAGGAACCACCCAGGAAAAAACCAGAGTCCGGAGTATCATGGCAAAAATTGATGCTTCAAACGCTTCAAAATATCGAACACAGATCGGACGATAGATAAGAACGTTAATGATTTCCTAAAAAAGTGTAAGTAGACCGCCTGCTTACACTTTTTTTATAACTATTATCATTATATTTTAGTTATACTTGTACGTAATGATTAAATTTTTTGATTATGAAAGCATACTTCTTTTTAGCCGTTTTTTTCCTTATTGGTTTTCAATCTAATGCACAATCAGATGATGTCCCTGCCAAGATAAGTTGGGGTGAAGAATTAATTGAGCCAAACAATAGTTATATCAATAAGGTCATTCCTGCTGGCAATAAATTTTATTCGATCCGTTTGAAAACAAAATCAGGAATGACTTCAAAAAGGAAGCTGTATATCGAACGCTTCAACGAAAAAATGGATCTTGAAAAATCTAAAGATGTCACGCTGCGATATAAGAAAAAGGAGCTCAATTATGAGGATATGGTTTATATCAATAATAACCTTTTCCTTTTGTCTTCTTTTCATAATAAAGCAAAAAAGAAAAACTACCTCTTTGCGCAGATGATTAACATGAAGACGCTTACACCGAGCAATAACATGATTAAAGTTGGAGAGATTGAAACTCGTGGTGTAAATCGTGCAGGTAGCTTTGGAATTAATATATCCAGAGACAGTTCCAAGATTCTAATTTATAATGACCTTCCATATAAAAAAGGAAAACCTGAGCGCTTTTCTATAAAAATCTATAATGATGGTTTTGAAGAGTTGTGGAATAAAGATATTAACCTACCCTATAATGATGATAAATTTTCAGTGGAAGAATACCGCGTAGATAACAAGGGGAATGTATATCTTCTTGGGGTAATTTATAAGGATAAAAACCGAACTCGAAGACAAGGAAAACCCAACTATCTTTACACTATTCTTGCCTATACTCAAGCAGGTGCAGATAAAGAAGAATACAAAATAAAGTTCGATGAAAAATTTATAACGGACCTTACCTTTAGAGTCGCCGATGATGGAGATATTATTTGCTCCGGATTTTATTCTGATAAAGGAACGTATAGTATCAAAGGAACTTACTTCTTTCGGGTCAATCCAGACACCAAAGAAATTTACAACCGAAACTTAAAAGAATTCGACTTGGATTTCATGACTGCTTTTATGTCCAAAAGGAAAAAAGCTAAAGCAGAAAAAGCGGCAAGAGAAGGAAATACAAAAAAAGAAACAGAGCTCTATAGTTATTCGCTTGACAAACTTGTTTTACGTAGCGACGGTGGAGCATTATTGATTGCAGAACAGTATTTTGTTGACCGTAGAGATAATAGCTATTACAATAACTATGGTCTTTATGGTGGATTTAATAGATTTGGAAGTGTTAACAACCGAGGCGTCAACGATATTGATTACTATTATAATTATAATGATATCATTGTTGTAAATATCGAACCATCTGGCGAAATAGAATGGGCTGCTAGAATTCCTAAACGCCAAGAAACGATGAATGATGGTGGATATTTTTCTTCCTATGCCATGTCTATTGTGAGAGATAAAATATACTTTGTTTTTAATGATAACGTCAAAAATTACCAGACCAAAAGAAGGCCTGAAAAAGTATATTATTATAATGGAAGAAATTCGGTAATTGCTTTAGCCGAAGTTTCCAGAGATGGATCCGTCAGCACTTATCCGCTTTTTAGTAATAGAGAAGCCAGGGTCATTACTCGTCCTATGATTTGCAAACAAACGGGGCGAAACAAAATGGTTATTTATGGAGAACGTGGAAAAAGATATAGGTTTGCGGATTTAAAATTCTATAGCGGTACTTAATCATATTAATTAACAATACTTTAATTGTGAAACGAATAGCCATTTTTGCATCCGGAACTGGAAGTAATGCAAAAAAAATTGTCGAATACTTTAAGAATCATCAAAATATTGAAGTCTGCCTTATTGTTTCTAATAACAAGGAAGCCAAAGTATTAGACATGGCAAAGGATCATAATATCTCCTCTTTAGTCATAGATAAGAGCTTATTGCGCTCAGAAAGTTACATTTTAGAAAAATTTTCTATATATCCTGTTGATTTCATTGTATTGGCGGGTTTTTTGCTACTTATTCCTAAATATCTGGTGGAAGCATTCCCTAATCAAATTGTGAATATCCATCCAGCCTTATTACCTGATTTTGGTGGAAAAGGCATGTATGGTAAAAATGTTCACAAAGCGGTTAAAGAATCAGGTAAAAACGAAACAGGAATCACTATTCATTACGTAAACGAAAGGTATGATGATGGTTCTATTATTTTCCAGGCATCATGCCCAGTTTTCCCTGAGGATTCCCCGGACGAGATAGCAAAAAATGTGTTAAAACTCGAACATAAACATTTTGCAAAAACGATAGAAAGAATTTTGAACGACTGACAAACTTCTTTTTCTAACATCAAAATGCCGAACAATGATCCTTAAGTTCTTAGTATCACTCCTTTGCCTTTGCATGGTAACTTTCTCTTTTGCTCAAGATGGAAATTGGAAAAAAAATGCAAAAACGGCCGAGCAATATTTTGCTACGGGCAACTATGAAGAAGCAGCCAGCTATTTTTTAGAAGCCTATAAGCAGAAAAATAATAAGCCAGAATTTTTAATGAAAGCAGCTGAATGCTATGATAAATTAAAGTTTTATACTAAAGCTGCTAATTTTTATAGAGAACTGGTTGGTAAGAAAGACTTTCCTACAGCCGGATTAAAATATGGGCAGGCGCTCAAGCAAAATGGAGATTATGGAAATGCGATGGCTGCTTATAAAAGTTTTCTGGTAAACTATCAAGGGGCAAACAAAGACGCCTATGTCAAGCTCATTAAAAATGAAGTTCTTGGTTGTGAATATGCTCTATCAGATAAATCGACCAATAAAGATTTGATCATCGAACATTTGGGAAGCGGAATAAATACTATGGCTGATGAGGTCGCACCACTTCCTTTTAATGATGACATTTTATACTTTACTTCTACCATGGATGGTTTTTCAAAAATCTTTCGTTCACAGTATAGAAGTGGAGAATGGTCTAAGTCGATGCTTCCAAAATTTCCTGAGTTTAAAAACTTTCATGTCTCTCACGGAACCTTTACACCAGACAATCAACGATTTTATTTTACGCTTTGTAGCAATACTGACTTCGATGTTGTTAATGCTCAATGCGATATTTATGTAACAGTGCGAGAAGAAAGTCAATGGTCCACCCCTAGAAAATTAAGAGACTATGTAAAACTAGGTGGTAATACTGCTACGCATCCATTTGTAATGCACGATGGAGAAATGGAAGTTTTATACTTCGCTTCGGATCGTAGTGGAGGGAAAGGTGGAATGGATATTTGGTTTATGACCAGACATGTTGATAGTCCAGAATATGATTTTACGCTTCCTAAAAATCTTGGCGATAAAATAAATACTTCGCGCGATGAGATTTCTCCATTTTATGATGCAGAATCGGGATTTTTATACTTTAGCTCAAACGGTCACCCGGGTATTGGAGGCTTTGATGTATTTAAATCGATGGGGAGTATGACAAAGTTTTCAACGAGCCAAAATGTTGGAAGGCCAATAAATTCTAGTGCTGATGATTATTATTATGTAGAGAACAAATCAAAAACGGGAAGCTTTGTCTCTTCCAACAGAACGTTTGGATCTGAAAAAATAAGTACAGACAATAATGATATTTTCCATTTTTCTCTTCCTGTAAAAGAAATATTTGCACGTGGCAACATCTATGATCATCGAAATAATTCGATCGTGAATGATGTTCAGGTTATTTTGTATGAAGTGAAAAACTCTGGTAAAAAAAGATTGCTTCAATCAATCATTGCCAATAATGGTGCTTATCAATTCGCACTCATTCCAGAACGTTCTTTTGAAATTGTTGTTATCAAAGAAAATTTTGAGGAGGCAAGTTATAATTTCAACACTTTTGGTGCTGATCCTGATAAAGAATTTGGAAAGCCTATCTACCTTGAAAAGGAATCAATGATAACAAAAACTGAAATGCCAGTTTTTAATGAATCTTCTTCTGTAGCGAGCGTGGATAGAAATATGCCTATTCCGTCGGCTCCACCTAGTACAGAACGAACTATAGTGGAAACAAGCCCGGTTATAGAAACCACTCCAACGATTACAAGCCCTGATCCAATCGCAGAAAGCACAACAAGTGCTACTTATACAAATAGCGAATACGTGAATTCTTATTATAAAGAAATGGAAGTCACCACCGCTGCACCAAGACTAAATGGTGTTTACTATAAAGTCCAGATCGCAACTGCTGATTTCTTTACGGAGAGCGATCCACTTTATGATAACATTCGACATCTTGGCGTATTACAAACTGAAAACATTCAGGCAAAAGGCTGGACCAGAGTTTTAATTTCCGAATTTTACTCGCTTAGTTCCGCCAGAGAGGCCATGGATACCGCAAAAGAAAACGGCTTCCCACAGACCTTTGTTGTACGATATCAAAATGGAGATAGAAAAAATTAAGTCTATTTCTCCCCTGAAAAGACCTCGTATGATTTAAAAATCTGCGAGGTCTTTTTTGTTATATTAGCCTGAATACACCTGAAAATATTTACCAATTTATATATTAAAATCCTATCGAATAAGTAACTTCGCAAGTACTTGTTTGATAAGTAAGTGCTTATGCATATATTAAACTACTATGGCACAAGAAAATAACTTTCTGGATTCTATCTTTAGATCATTTAGCCTGGAACTACCCGTGCTGGATACGATGGATGATTATTTGGATCTTATCGTCCCACTTGTTCGACCATGGGGTGAAGATTTGTACGAGGAAGAATATTATCTGGACACTCGATGGTTAGAAGTTCGTGATGATGAATCCTTTCATGAATCTGTGCTGCATATATTTCGACCAGAAAGCGAGTACCTCCATTCCATTGACGGGAATATTCATAAAGGAATTTGGCGAAAACTTGAACAATCGAATACTTTAATTATCGAACAGACCGCTGGATCTACAGTGGTCAAAAGTGAGCTTTATGATTTAGCCTTTTTAAGTAAAGATTTTTTTATTCTTAGAAAACATGGTGATCAGCAAAGAAAAGGATTCAAGAAGTATTTCGTCATGGGTAGAGAGAATCACATCCGTGGCTTAGAATGGAGAGATGTTATTGAACTAATCTTTAACCGTTATCGTAGCAATCGGAAGTGGATATTCTTTGTCGTCTTCATTGTGATCATTATTGCAATCGTCGTTTTCTTTTCTGTTTTTTAAAATTCGAACCATCACTATTTCAAGTTTCTATACTTGAAATTATATATAGCTACACATTTAAAACTTGCAGTAGTAAAAAAATCATGCGCTATGTATATACCTCCCATCTATAAAGAAAAAGACAAAGACGGAGCTATTCAATTTATGCAACGTTTTAACTTTGGACTATTGGTCACTACCTCTAAAAATCAAGAACCCCTGGCAACCCATCTTCCTTTTACGATCTCAGAGGATAATGATACTATCATCATCACCGCCCACTTAGCTACAGCTAATCCTCAATGGAAAAGCTTTAATGATCATCGTGCGCTTGTTATTTTTTCTGAACCCCACGCCTATATTTCTCCTCAGTTTTATAACAAAAAACAGAACGTCCCTACCTGGAATTATCTTGCGGTCCATGCCTACGGTACTATCAATATACTTGATGCTATACCTGATAAATTAAAGACACTCGAAACGATGATTGATGCAATGGAGCCAAGTTATAGAGCGCAATGGGATTCGCTTTCAGAAGACTATAAATCCGGAATGCT
>CAYXQH010000067.1:0-15311 GCA_964467425.1 uncultured Saprospiraceae bacterium | reverse complement strand
TTTTATGTTTTAAATACCGATAATAGGGTATACCTTAATATGGATACTTATCTTTCCTTTGTATTAAACATATTTGTTAAAAATAGTTTCAGTTTGCCTCTTTCCTATTAACTTTAAAAAAGTTTTTATACTTATTGTTATAAATATAGATTTATTAGCTAACTTTGCAGTAGTAAATCTCGAAAAACAGAATTAGAGTTCGGACCGAGAAGTCCCATGAACAGAAAGAGAATAAAGTTTTAACTTACAAATTTTAACCAACTTCATTCCTTTCTAGTGTTTACCATCCCAATTACTGTTCCCCCTTCAACCTAGTAGTTAACCGTTTTGACTTCTCAAGATGGATTTTTATAGTTATTTCTATAAAAGTCATTAACATCTTATTTGCTCATTTTCTGATCCTTAAACCGATTTGTTAGAAATAACAACTGGGTAGGTTATGTCTACTGCCAAGTTTTTAAAAGGAAACGATGAAAGCGACAAAAAAGAAAATCCTTGTTATTGAGGATCATGACAGTATTCGACTATTATTAGAAAGATTTTTAAGTAAACGATTTGATGTTACCTGCAAGAGTGACGGCTTTGAAGGCTTAGCGTGGTTAAGTTATGGAAATATGCCTGATCTTATTGTTTTAGACATGTCAATGCCACGATTAAGTGGGTTAGACTTTTTAAATAACATCAGAACCAGCGGTTTATTTAGAGAGATTCCTGTTCTAATGGTTTCAGGAGAAGAGGATTCGAAAATTATTCAGAAATGTAAGGATTTAGGTATCGAAGGTTTTATTTCTAAACCTTTCAATCCTATCAATCTCAATGAAAAAATAGATGACGTTTTAGTCACACCCATTTGATAAAAAGACTAGCAACCCTCAAAATTATAACCAAAAAAGAAACGACCATTTGAAATCAATTTAAATTATTGATTTACATTTTTTAACCACCACTTTTGACATGAATAAAACTTTTACCTGTGAAGATCAAGATGTAAAGGAGTTGCTTATAATTGGGTTTGAGGACCATTTTTTAAGCACACTTACTTCTGCTAACGATTATGACTCAGAGAATTACTGCATGAATCCTATGGATAATTCGGTTACGGCCTACAATTATCTGAATGATTGCATCGCACAAAATAAAAGTTTACCCTCGGCTATTATTTGTAATTTAAATTATCTAAGCAACGACAACTTTTTTCTTCTAGAAAATACTCGAAAGAGTCCAGTTTTTCGATTAATCCCGTTTATTCTTTTTGCACAGGACGAAAAAGACATTGATCCTACCTTTCTTTTGAAAAAGGGAGTAGATGATTGTTATACAGAGCCTGTAAGCTGGAGAGATCTTAAAAGACGAGTTGAATTTTTACAAAAATTCAAATCGGATATGACGGATTACGAAGCTTTAGAAGAAAATAACCGTTTTCGCATTCCATTAGGAAAGCGATTATTTGATATTGCTTTTGCTTCTAGTATTATCCTTTTATTAAGTCCGGTTTTATTATTTATCGCTCTTGCGATAAAACTAACCTCTAAAGGGCCAATTATTTATCGCTCTAAAAGAGTAGGTACTGGCTATCAGGTATTTGACTTTTTAAAGTTCAGATCAATGTGCCAGGATGCGGATGCAAAATTGAAGGATTTAGCGCATTTAAATCATTATGATAATGATTCAAAGGACGGAGTTGTTGGATTTGTCAAACTAAATAACGATCCAAGAATTACTAGAATTGGTAAAATCATTCGTAAAACAAGCCTTGATGAGCTTCCACAGCTTTTTAACGTGCTTAAAGGCGATATGTCTATCGTTGGAAATCGACCATTGCCGCTTTATGAAGCTGAGCAAATGACAAGAGATGATTGGGCTGCTCGTTTTCTTTGTCCTGCTGGAATTACCGGTCTATGGCAAGTTTGCGAAGAAGGTAAAGATAATCTTACCATCGCACAAAGAGCTGGTTTGGATGTAGAATATGCAAGAACATACTCTTTAGCCCTTGATATAAAAATTCTTTCTCGGACATTGCCTGCAATGATCCAAAAGGAATCATAAAAACTGCTGAATATACTCAGAATCTTAATAGGTTAAATTTGTTTGCACTAAATTTGTAATAGTGTAAGTAGATTTAACCTATTTTGTTTTTTTACGTATCAAACTCTATATAAAGTAATTGGACAAAATATTAGTGTTGTCCTTTACATAAACTCTATAGTCAAACCGAAAACTGATCATTTTATGACCGAGACCCAACCTTTAGTGTCTCTTATTACTATAAATTACAATTCCTTGGAGGTAACCATGGAAATGTTGGATTCCGTTCGGAAGCTGAAATACTCCAATATTGAGGTAATTGTAGTCGACAATGCTTCAAAAGAAGATCCTAAATCTATTCTCAACAGTCAATACCCTGAGATTATTTATATTAGAAGTGAAAAAAATCTAGGCTTTTCCGGAGGAAATAATTTAGGAATAAAGGCCAGTAAAGGAGATTTTCTATACTTTATTAATAATGATACAGAACTGATAGAAGGTTCAATAGAATTAATATTAGATTTATTTAAAAATGTAGATCAATTGGGCGCGGTAAGTCCTTTGATTTATCATCATCCTGAAGTTCATCAAAGTGAAGGAGAATTAATCCAATATGCTGGTACGACCCCTGTCAATGCAATGACTGCACGAAATACCACAATAGGTGCTGGCGAAATCGATAAAGGTCAATTTGATAAACCATATCCTACACCTTATACCCATGGAGCCGCAATGATGTTGCCCAGAAAAGTAGTTGAGAAAGTAGGGATGATGCCGGAAGAGTTCTTTTTATATTATGAAGAGCTGGACTGGTGTGAGCAAATCCGAAATGCAGGATTTAAAATTTATGTAGAACCAAGAGCTAAAATTTATCATAAAGAATCTGTTTCAGTAGGTAAGATGAGTACTTTAAAAACATTCTATTTAACTAGAAATAGAATTCTGTTTACTCGAAGAAATCGATCGAATTTTGAGATATTTCTTTTTAGCCTCTTTTTACTTTTTTTCACATTACCCAAAAATTTAATTTTATTTTTGATAAAGGGAGAATGGCAACATGCCAAGGTATTCCTGAAAGCTATTTTCTGGCATTTAAAGTCAGAAAGTAAGATGGCTTTTAAACCATTACCGAAACTAATACCAATTACTTCTTCTTCGAATTCTAAAGTTTAAATCCGATGAGCATTTTATATACCATATTCGCTGTTGTCTGTTTGATTGTTGCCTTCTTTTTGGTACTTCCATTTTTGATGGTGCTTTTCTCCAGGTTATCTAAAGAAAAGATTAAAGATATTAAAGAAGGGGATGCTGACTATGTAGCACATGATTACGGCTGCATTATTACCGCTTACAAAAACGCAGAAATTGCAAAACCATTGATTCAATCTTTGCTGAAGCAAAAGCATAAAAAGCATCATATTTATTTAGTCGCTGATGAATGCGATATTACCGGATGGGATGTCGAAGATGAGCGTTTGATGGTTTTAAATCCTCAGCCTTCTTTACGATTAAAGGCAAAATCCATTATCCATGCTATGGAAAATTATGTTAGAAAACATGATTATACCGTCGTTTTTGATGCTGATAACCTAGCACACCCAGCGTTTTTGACAGAAATTAATAAATATGTAAATAACGGTTGTCGTACGGTTCAAGGGCAAAGAACTGCTAAGAATTTGGACACCATGTACGCTTGTGCAGATGCAACAGGAGAGTTTTATAAAAATTATACGGATCGATTTATTCCATATTTGTTGGGATCTTCTTCCGTGATTTCTGGTTCGGGGATGGCAGTAGAAACAGAATTGTATACGGCGTATTTGAATAGCCCAGAGATTGAGCAGGGAAAACATCAGTGGAAGAAAATGCTACAGGAGGATAAGATTTTACAAAATAATTTACTATTCAAAAAAGAGCGTATCTCTTATGCATGGAATGCTATTGTGTTTGATGAAAAGGTGGTTTCCGGAGAGCAGGTAGAAACACAGCGATCAAGATGGTTATTCTCTTATTTTCAAAATTTTCCGAACTCATCCGGGATTTTGTTAAAAGGAATATTTGGATTTAATTGGAATCAAATACTTTTTGGTTTAGTAACGATTGCACCACCAATGTTTATTCAATTATTCATAGGTGTTATCTTGATGGTCGTCAGTTTTTTTATTGATATAAAGCTAAGCATGGTCATGTTTGCTGCTTTGGCGATCTTTGCATTGAATATATTTTGGGTGCTGTATCTATCAAAAGTTCCTAAGCAAATTTGGAATTCGATTTGGGGCTTACCAATGTTTGTTTTAAGCCAGTTTAAAGGTTTATTAAAAATGGGAAATCCAAACAAAAATTTCAAGCATTCCGAGCATACTAGAAAAGTATCTATTGATGAAGTTTTAAAATCTGATACACATCATATTGACAAATAGCTAGGATAATTAAGGAATTAAAGAAGGAAAAGAATAGTAGATTTTACTTAACCCTTCTTAATTTTTAAATTCTCCTTTATCCCTTGTTTTTATATGAAAAAAAAGCCCTTGATTCTTTCCGTATTAATAAACATTGCATTTATTGTCGCCTTTTTATATCTGATTCAGGCATTAGGGGGGTGGAACTTTATGAAATATCGGATCAATAACCGAGGTTTGGGGTCTGAATATGATCATCGAAATTCATTATTCGAAAAAATGCCAATTCAAGCTGGAGATATTGTGTTTTTAGGAAACAGCCTTACGGCTCAATGTGATTGGGCTGCGCTTTTTCAAAACCCTCAAATTAAGAACAGAGGTATTCCAGGAGAATCAACAGATGGAATTTTAAAGCGTTTACCCAGAATAACAGATCCTGTTCCATCAAAAATATTTTTGATGATTGGTGTGAATGATCTTTTGTTTCATTCACCAGAACGAGTGGTAGAGAACTATGAAAAAATTGTTTCACAAATTCTTCAAAAAAGTCCTGCTACTCAACTGTATCTTTACAGCATTTTACCCGTAAATTCTAAGGTTCGAAATATCCCGATAAAAAACGAGGATATTCGTTTTATAAATAAAAAAATACATCAATTAGCTCAGGATAAGCAATTGATTTACATAGATTTACATCCAAAGTTTTCGGATGAAAATGGCGCCCTTTTTGAATCGTTTACCAGCGATGGCATTCACCTAAACGGGACAGCCTATCTTTTATGGAAAAAAGAAATTGAAGATTATTTAAAATAACACACAACACAGGCTTTTTTAGTATAATTAAAAGCCAGCTTAAACGCAGATTCGTTCTGCACGACCAAAAACATGATTTTTAACAGCGTTGCATTTTTAGCATTCATTGCCGTATTTCTGCCCTTGTATTTCAATCTCAAGGGGAAGGCACGCCTGATTTTATGTTTGCTTGGGAGTTACCTATTTTATGGTTGGTGGGATTGGACGTTTTTGAGTTTGATAATAACTTCAACATTGGTGGACTATTTTGTTGGAATGGCGTTAGAAAACACTGACGAACAGACCAAAAGAAAGCGACTATTGTTGTTGAGTATGGTGATTAATTTAGGATTTCTCGCTTTTTTCAAATATTTCAATTTCTTTATCGGTTCTTTTCAGGACATGCTATCGGGCTTTGGCTTTGAATCCTCTTACCATACCTTAAAGATTATTCTCCCGATGGGAATCTCTTTTTATACGTTTCAATCGATGAGTTATACGATTGATGTGTATTATAAAAAAATAAAAGTAGAATCGGATCTTTTACGTTTTTCCACCTTTATATCATTCTTTCCACAGTTAGTTGCTGGACCTATTATTCGGGCATCTGACTTTTTACCACAGTTTCAGAAAGATCGGGAATTTAATTGGGATCGAACAATAGCTGGGCTTGGGCAAATCCTTTGGGGCCTCTTTAAAAAAGTGGCGGTAGCAGATTCTATCGCGCCTTTTGTGGATCAATGTTTTATGGCACCGGATACGTTCTCATCCATGCATCTGCTGATCGGTGTGATATTTTATTCATTCCAGATTTACTGTGACTTTAGTGGATATTCTGACATTGCGATTGGATTAGCGAGAGTACTTGGATTTGATTTTCCAGATAACTTTAAAACACCTTATTTCTCTAAAAACTTTAGTGAATTCTGGGCTCGATGGCATATTTCATTGTCCAGTTGGTTGAGAGATTACCTATATATTCCATTAGGTGGAAGTCGAGGTGGAAGCTTTGGTTCATATTTCTTTATTTTGCTCTTTATGGTTGTAGCAGTTGTAGTAACTGGTTGGTGGTGGTTGATTGCTGTCTTTCTAGGATTGATCGCTTATGTATGGTTCTACATGAAGCAAGGAGAAAAGAATAAAGTCAAAATGTACACCTATATGAATAATATGGTGACGATGCTCTTAGGTGGTTTATGGCATGGAGCAAATTATGCCTTTATCTTTTGGGGATTTTTGCATGGTGGCTATTTAATTATCCAACGGGTTGCTGGACCTATCTGGAATAAAATGCTTAATGCGATCAGAACGCCACTTTTTATTCAAAATGCTTTAGCAATGGCAATGGTTTATTTTGCAACCTGTTTGGCCTGGATTTATTTTAGAGCGGTGGATTTTGATGTTGCATCGGATGTAATCAATGGAATAGTATCTTTGGAAGGCTTTAGTTTTGGGACAGTGATCAATAAATTTGTTGTTTTAAAAGGTGTGATAGTGATTGGGATTTTATTGGTTGTCGAGTTATTGAATCATAGATCACCATTATATAAGGTAACGATTAAGAATCCTTATTTTAGAGTAGTTTCATTTGCGGTACTAATTTGGTTGATATCATTCTTCGGAACCTTTAACTCCAATGCATTTATATATTTCCAGTTTTAAAATAAAGCAAGTTTTAAAAAGTAAATAAAATAATCATTCGTGAAAAAAGTATACTGGATCATAGCACTATTAATACTTACCTTCGTTGGCGATCGGCTGGGAGGGTGGATACTAAAAGGTCAGCTTGAAAAAAGCCAGTTTAGATATACAAGGATGTATACTGGGCAGGCGCAGGCGGATATACTTTTAGTTGGTAATTCCAGAGGGCTGATTTTTTATGAACCACATATTGAAAAGATTACTGGAAAGAATACATTTAATCTGAGTTATAATGGAATGTCGATAGATTTGATGAATCAATTAGTTCATGATTATTTTGAAAAATACCAAGCGCCAGCACAAATGATTGTTGACGTGACTATGTGTGATAGAATTAATGATGAGGTGACTATTGGTTTTAATAGTTACAGTATATATTCTGAAAACCTGGAAGATTTTATTGTTGAACGTGCAGGAAATATGAAAAGTGGAGAAGAGGCGAGTAAGTATGCTATTTCTAGGTATTTTCCTTCATTAAAAGGAAATATGGGGCATGGTACAAAAGTTAGTCACCTATTTCGGTACAATAGCGAGATTTTTCAGCGAGCTATGTTTTATAGAACAAAGTCTGATAAAGACTGGTTACTGGATAGGGTTATTAGTAAAAATATGATAGATGCGGCAGTTGAGTTAGATACTTATTATATCGATTTGGAACCGGATACTTTGATGCGAAACTATTTACCTTCTCATTTAAAAGAAATGGTTAGTCTAGCCCAAAGTAAAGGAACTGATGTTCAATTAGTGATCAATCCTTACTATCCACCTTTCGCAAAATCTATCACTAATCTCGAATCGTTTAAAGCGAAGATCACTGCTGCTACAGGGCTCAAAGTCCATGACTACTCTTCTTTTGTCACCGAGACGAAAGGTTTTGGTGATTATCAGCATTTGAATAAATATGGTGCTGGGCTATACCTAGATCAATTAAAACAAGATGGGATTTTGAAGTAACTGTTTAGTTGGTGTTCGGCATTAGGTATTTGTAATTTGTCTCCTCGAAAACCTAATACCTTTACTCCTTCTTATAAGCTTTACCAAATCGCTCTGCATCTTTATACTTAATTCCAATTATTTCTTCTAAAGCGATTCTAGTTAAACGAATATCCATTTCAGCATTGATTCTGGCTTCTTTGGCATTGGTATAGGCAAGGGTTGCGCGGTTTAATTCTTCAAACTCTGCTTTGTCTTCCAGGAAAAGTTCTTTAAGTAAAGTCTGATTCTCACTGGCATCTTGTTCCGCTTCTGTACGAACTTTAAGAATATCGATAGACAATGTATGAGCGTAATATCGAGCTAAGACTATTGCACGAACTTCCATTTTTAGCAAATTGATACTATGCTTTGTAATTTCAGTTTTCTGTTCCGCAATTTGGATCCGTTTTTTACGATTAAAAACAGTGTTTAAATCTACAGTTGCCGTTACGTTCCAGATTGGAAGTGCGACAAACAAAGGATCTTCAAAATCAAAGAGTATATTACTTAGACTGATTTCATTCAAATTCCATTGAGCCTGTAAGTTTTTCATCCACTCTCTTTGAGTAAGATCAATCTCCAGTTCTGAAATCTTTTGTTCGTTACTCAGGATTTTGCTTTGTGGACTATTATTCCAGGCTAATTGTACCAGATAATCTTCGAAAGTCTTCGGTCTGGAATCTTCACCAGGGACGATTTTATTGAAATCTGCTGTTTGTGAGAATGTACTCAGCGAAAACATCAAAAGAAAGGATAGCGTAAAAATCTGTTTAAACATGTTGTTTCGAGCTTTTTATATGTATTCCTAGTTAATTGTCCAATTTCTATACCAAGTGGAAGCGTAAGGATTTAAGCAAGTTAGATGGTTAAGTAAAATCTAGCTTACTTAGTTCTCTTTAGCTTCTTAATCAACTTAACTTTTTGTTCTTCTCATAATGCTCTTGATAATAAGAATCATGCTCTTTTAATCGGACCATAATCGCTAGGAGCAAGGAGAAAATTATACTTGTGGGTAATTGAACGATAGCCTCTTGTGGATAACTTGCTAATGTTAGCACAAAGAAGACAACGGTGATTCCGAGGTAAATAACTTTAATTTGAGGATCTTTAACTCGAAGATAATATTTAACGGATGTTTTTAACACAACAAAAATAAAACTCATATAAATAAATAGTCCAATCCATCCATGTTCAACTGCTACACGAACGAAACCACTATCGTGTGCAAACTTAGCTAAAAATGAGTCTGGTGTAAATCGTCTTCCCCAGAGTCCTGTACTTCCTAAGCCAGCACCAAACGGATGACTATGAATATATGGTTGAATACGTTTTTGATTTTTAAAACGAACATCCATGGTATCACTACTTGCATTCAAATTAAAAGCTGATTGAATTCTAAATAGAACAGCATTAGATGAGCCCTTCATCATAAATGCAGTACCCAGGAAGAAGAAGATACCTCCTAATATGAGGTAGTCCTTTTTCAAGGTCAACAACATAAACATCACAATACCAAAAGGAAATAAAACGATTGGAGTTCTTGATCCAGCATACGCCATTCCCATCAACATGGCAATGACCGCAAGACCTAAGCATACTTTCTGCCAGGTTTTAAATGGACCCGTCATTAATATTAAGCAAAATACAGCAGTATAAGCTAATACGATTCCTAATGTGGTAGGATCTGAAAGTAAAGAGAAAATTCGCATTCTACTCCATTGGAATATGAGCTGGAACCGTTCTGGATCAGCAGTTAACCAGGCCATTTCAACATCCGTAAATCCAAAGAATTCTTGTTTCAGCCCATATAATGCCAGGATCGTCACCATGGTGATAATAACCTTGAGCGTAGCTTTGATTGATTCAATTGAGCTAAGCGCATAACAGCCAATAAAAAATAATAGATTCTGCCCCGCCATACTTCTTACTGTGTAAACCCAGGCTAACTTAGAAGCGGCAGCGGGATTGAGTACCTGGATGAAATTATAGGCAATCCAGATTAGTAAGATTATGCTCACCGGGTTTTTCATAAAGCTCCAATCCCTTGTTTTGACCATATTTACAAGGATTCCAAAGATCATTAGGAAGATCAAAGCGTCAAGCAGCGTTCCAATAGGGGCGGCTACATATTTGGCAGTGAATTGGACAAAAAAGCATATGATGAGGATGACATTTATTCCAATCTTAGTATTGACAAAACAAACACCGAGCATAGGAATTCCAATCATCGCTACTAAAAGCACTAAACCGAGCTTGATTTTTAATACTGAAATAGCAAAAGCAATGATAACTGCAAGTAAAGCAAGCAGTACCATACCTAATGGATTATATAGTTTTTCAACAAAGAAAACAGAATTAATCCAATCTTTAAAACTATTAATTGCTCGAGCTACCATATTCTATAAGAATAAAATTTTGATTGCAGAACCTACCAAAAGCATTAAGCAAATGCTTATTGCCATAAACTCTATAAACTGTTCCTTTTCTGTTAGTTGGACTTTATTTTTATCCTCAGATGCCATAGCTTATATCTTTAGTTTTTTCTTTTCCATTCTTTTCCATTCTTTCGATTCAGGATCATATTGTTTTAAAATCCGTGCGGGATTTCCTGCCACGACAGAATAAGAAGGAACGTTTTTCGTAACCACGCTTCCTGCAGCAACTACTGCATGTTTACCAACAGTTACTCCGGCGGTAATAACTACATTAGCACCGATCCAACAGGCATCTCCTATTACAATATTTGAAGTGGTACATTTCTGTTGGTTAATTGGAATTGAAATATCTTCGAATTGATGATTCAATCCAGACATCACTACATGTTGAGCAAGTAAGACATCGTTGCCTATCTGGACGGGACCGATTACAACACAGGAAAGACCAATCAATGAACGGTCTCCAATCACTACGTCTCCTAACTGATTGTTGATAGTGGCAAAGTCTTCTACCAATGTATCTGTTCCAATTGTAAATTCATTAAAAGGCATCACATCAATTCTAGTTCGTCTTCTGATGACAGAACCTTTTCCACGCTTATGCTTCCATGAATTCCAAAACCATTTCACCCACAACCTCGGACGGTGTTGGTTTTTTGGTCTAAGAAGCTTTAAAGCTAATTGCTTTAATGCTTTATTGGATTTTATGTTTTCTATTATCGCCATTCAAATAATTAAATCTTTAAGTTGTTTTAGCCTATGCTGTCTGCATTTTCTTTTTCTTCATCATATAATCTTCAACAATAGTCCAAAATTCTTCAACTCTTGCAGACCAGGTATTTGTTCTTGCTAATTCATTTCTAGATTTGATTCTAGCTTCGGAGTTTTCCCCTATAGCTTTGTCAATTAGCTGTACAAATTGTTCGTGATTATCGGCTAAATAAATATAGTCATTAAACCCTCGTATATCTTTAGAAAAGCTAGTAGATATTACTGCTTTTCCTGCTGCGAGGTATTCATTGATTTTTAAAGGATAAATACTCTTAGTCAGCTTATTGCACAAAAAGGGGATCATTGCACAATCCATATGCTGTAAGTATCTAGGTAATTCTGTGATGTCTTTGCTGCCCGCGAAAATTATATTGTCTAATTGATCTAAGCCAACTTCTTTATATTCTGTATTATTAATGGGGCCTACAAGAAGTACTGTTTTATCAGAATGTGCTTCCGCTACTTTTTTAAGAAGCGGGTAATCAACTCTACAGTGGTCCAAGTTACCAACAAATCCTATAATTTTTGTATCAACTCCTTGAATTTCTGCTGGTTTATCAAATTTTTCATTTAAAACACGCTCAAAGTTTGATATATCAGCTGCATTATGAACAATGTGAGTTTCTTTATTGTAAGGTGCCATCAACTCCCATAGATTAGTAGAAGTAACGGTAACAATATCAGCATTTGTTGCTACTTCTCGTTCCAGCCTCGCACCATGTTTTGCAGTATAAGGCTCTTCGGTCATATCATCAATATTTTGATAGATATTTACAACTTGCCCAAAGTCCTTTGGAAGCCAACCCGCAAAGTACGGATTGAAGCAATTGACATAGATGAAGTTCTTTAAATCATAATCTTTAATGACTTTCTTGATAGTCTTTAATATGATCTTATTATTATAAGCTGAAAACGTTTTGTAAAAACCTCCTTCAGGCAACCAGTTAATTGGAAAGGTTAAAGAAGGATGAACAGCAATGATGTTTTCAGAGAGACCTTCAATTTTTTCATATCTCATTTTATTGGTAAGCAAATGGCCTCGTCGTTCTTTAGCCATCTTGGTGTTGAAGTTACCAGCAAAATCTTTAACAGAGTAGGGATGATTGACATAAAATACCCGATTATTCTTTGCAAATTCTTTTGCAAAAGAAAGGGATACAGAAGAGTAGGGGTGATCCCAAGGAAATAAAGTAAAATAAACAATGTCTAAATCTCTATACATATTCGTTGAATTTCTGAATAATTTAATTTTTACAATTAGAGCTCAAATGCATTTTTTAAGCCTAATCTTTTAAACATCACTTTCTGTGCTTATTGATTCTTTAAACAAAAAATTTCGCACCAAATTTATCCCTTGTTTATAAAAACCAAAGATTTCATATAGTGCTGTAAAAGGATTCGTTCCAAGTATCTTATTTAATACGTATTGTTGTAGTATGAAGGTTACAGCATAGGAGGTAAAGGTGCCATAGGCAGCTCCCATAAGGCCATAATTAGTGATAAAAATATAGTTGGATATAATATTAAGTATTGACCCACCAATAGTAAAATAAAAATTGATCTTTGGCTTATTCATTGAGTCCAAAATAATTCCAAAAAGTACGGTATATGGAATAAAAATTCCAAATAAAATAGTCAGTTCTAAAACAGGAATCGTTTTCGTGAAATCAGACCCTGCAAGTAACATAATGATTGGATCTGCAAAAAAATATACGATGAGTATAAAAGGCAAAATCAATCCGAGTATAGCTCCTACTGATTTTTCATAGAGAATTTTTAAAGCTGGTCTTCCTCCAGTTTCTGCTTGTTTTGCAGCTTGAGGAAAAACGATGTTAGCTATTGAAAAAGTAGGGACTTCAGATAAATTAGTAATCTTGATCGCCCATTCATAAATACCAGCAGACGCTGGTAATAATAGAGCGCCTAGCATTAATGTATCGATTCGTTTATAAACCATGGTACTGATATTTGTACCAAAAACAAACCGCCCAAAGTTGAACAGCTCTTTTACTTTTTGCCGGTCAATGATTTTACTAAACCTTAAGTACTTTTTCGAAAAGAAGTAGTTTATTAAAGCTCCCACAAAGGCTGTTCCTGCTTGAACAAAAACCAAGGTAAGCAAGCTTATTTCCAAACTTAATAACACGACAAATAAAATAAAAAAGAAAAACAAACCCTGCTTAACAAAATTCGCCCAGAAGATTCCTTTAAAATCCATGTTTGCCATCTGTATAAAATTGAATTGATGGAAAGGAATCATAAAAACAGCCGTGAAACAATAGAATAGCAACATATTGGTCAATGGTATAGCTTCTTTAAACCAATAGTATCCAGTAGGATAAGCTAACAACAGTATCAAGAGGATAAAAATAATAGTGATACCAATATTTATCGTGGCAGATGCCGTATTTAGAATTGGATATTCCTCATCAGAAGCATTAGTTAGATATTTCACTAATGCATTTTGAAGTAAACCGCTGCGACCTACTTCTATAAAAGAGGTAATGGTATAAAATATTACCCAAAGACCAAGTTCATGACCGGAAAGTGCTCGCGTCAAAAGATAAAATCCTCCAAAGCCAAATACAAAGACAGACCCTCTTTCCAGAATGGTCAGTAGTCCTGATTTTAGCCAATACGATTTTTGCGATTTAGGCACCTTAGCGTTTTGAGTTTAAGGAATAAAAATTAAAAGCATTGGATGAATTCAACTTAATGGTTCATCCAATGCTTGAGGCTTCTTTATCTATGGTTATGGAGTTTAATTTAGGTTTTTTAGGTCAACTTTATTGAGCACTGCACCCATGAATTTCTTTCCTATGCCTTTTATAAAACTTAGAGATTCTCGATCCTCAGGTTTTAAATCGGAATCCGCTGAAAAAATAGTAACTACTTTTTCAGCATAATCAGTCAATTCTTTGGCATCTGTGTACTGATTCATGGCTGGTGCTTCAAAGAAAACATAATCGTAGTGCAAAGTTAACTTGTCTAGGAAAGTATGAAAGTCTTTTCCAGAAAATATTTCAGATGGAGACAAATAATTTCCACTGTTCGCTATAATATCCATGTCGCTAATATTAAACAAACCATTGATGCTTTTTTGACCAAAAACATCAGTGAGCTGATGTTCAACAATCAATTTTTGAAGCTCCAGATTTGGTTGTTTATTATCGACAGATAATTGAGTAAGCGTATTTTTCTTAAAGTTTGTATCAATTAATAGTACCTTCTTATTTTTTACTTTAAACGAAGCAGCCAGGTTAAGCAAGGTAAATGTTTTTCCTTCTTCTGGTTTGGTACTGGTAAATAGAAATGTTGAAGCACCGGAGTTTTCAATTGAAAAACGCAGGCTTCTCATAGATTCTTTAAAGTAATCCATGCTTTTTACATTACCATTCGAGTTGTATAAATTACTAAGGTCTAATGATTTCGTTTTTACTTTATTCATCTTGCCCAATAAATCCAGATTCGTGAATTTTTCAAATTGATCAGGATTAGATAAACTTGTATCGAAATAAGAAAGTAAGAAAATCATTAAGGTCGCAAGGGTTCCTGCAACAATAGCTGAAAACGCAGAAATGACTAATTTATTAGATGGCTCCGGTTCATCAGCAACCTGCGCATGCTCCATAAGATTGAGCTGGTCGGTTACATTTTGGAGGTTAATATTAGCTAGATTTAGTTCGTGCTTAAGGTTGATATACTCTCCATTAGCTACCTCAATCTCTCGTTCCATTTTCTTGACCTGAGCATCTTTAGATAAGAGCGTTGATGATCTACCTTTTAATCTAGCAAGCTCATTCTTTAAGGAAGCAATCGACCCTTCAGATAAGTTCAATTCTAATTCAGCTTCAATCTTTTTATTTAAAATATTATCACCACTTGCATCCGTATCCAACTCTTTAGTATTTCTCGAATCTGCATGAATCTTTAATTGTTCTTTTAGTTGTCGTTCGGTCGATTCTTTCTGAATACGCAATTTTTCATCCTTAAACCCAGATTCGATATATGCATCATCAAGTGTTTTGATTTTTTCTTGTAGCTGAACAATCGTTCTACTGGATAGAATTTTTGATGCATCGTCCTGTCCACCTTGACTATATTGACCCAGGTATTGATCTAAATCCTGAATATTCCGAACAGCAGCATTTCTTCTTTGAATATATTCTTCCAGTTTTAGCTCTAGTTCTTTGATCTGTGTAATATTAGACTC